>NZ_BDLP01000494.1:0-2665 GCF_001950415.1 Roseomonas sp. TAS13 | reverse complement strand
GCCCGGGCCGGGTGCCGCGCGCGGTGAGGCGGAGTTCCTGGCCGGCTGGATCGCCCTGCGCCGCCTGAACGAGCCCGCCACCGCGCATCTGCATTTCAGCCGGGTGGCCGAGGGCAGCACCAGCATCATCACGCGCTCCCGCGCCGCCTACTGGCAGGGCCGCGCCCTGGCCGCGCAGGGCGATACGGCCGGCGCCAAGGCCGCCTGGAACGCCGCCGCCAGCCTGCCGACCTCCTATTACGGGCAGCTCGCCTCCTTCACCCTGAACGAGAGCCCCGCCCGGCTGGCGGAGCGCATCCGCGCCGCCGGCGCCGCCCCGCCGCCACCCGGCCAGACCGCGCTCTTCGTGGACCGGGAACTTCCCCGGGCGGTGCTCACCCTGGCCGATCTCGGGTTGCAGCGGCGCGCCCTGCCCTTCCTGCTGCGGCTGGAGGAGCTGTCGCCGGATGCGGGAACGCGGCTGCTGGTGGCGCGGCTGGCGGACAGCACCGGGCGGCCGGACCAGGCGGTCTGGGTCTCGCGCCGCTCCGGCATCGACGGCGTGGCCCTGGTGCCCGAGGGCTGGCCCACCCCCTACCCCACGCCGGACGGGCTGGAGCCGGCCCTGGTCCGCGCCATCTCGCGCCAGGAAAGCAATTTCGACCCCCAGGCGGTCTCGCCCTCCAATGCCCGCGGGCTGATGCAGCTGCTGCCCACGACGGCGGCCGAGGTGGCGCGCAGGAACGGGATCCCGCACCAGTTCGGCTGGCTGACCAGCGACCCGGCGCACAACATGAAGCTCGGCTCGATCTACCTGGGCGACCAGCTCGCCCGCTTCGGCGACAACCCGGCCCTGGCGGCGGCGGCCTACAATGCCGGGCCGCGCCGGGTCGCGGAATGGCTGGCCACCTATGGCGAGCCGGGCACGCCCGGCGTGGACATGATCGACTGGGTGGAGCTGATCCCCTTCTCCGAGACCCGGAACTACGTGCAGCGCGTGATCGAGAACATGGTCGTCTATCGTGCCCTCGGCGGCGACGGGGCGCAGCCCCATCCCCTGGCCCGCTGGCTGGCTCCCTGAGCATGGCGGAACAGGCTCCGCGGGAGCGCCGGATACGCAGCCGCGACGGATACACCCTGGCGGTGCTGGACTGGGCGGGCGACGCCTCGCGCACCCCGCTGCTCTGCCTGTCCGGGATCGGGCGCAACGCGCTGGACTTCGCCGGCCTGGCGGAGCGCCATGCCGGGCAGCGCCGCGTGGTGGCGCTCGACTATATCGGCCATGGGGAAAGCGACCGCGCCGCCGAGGTCACGCGCTACGACCCGCGCGAGGCCCTGGCCGATGTGCTGGATGTCTGCGCCGCGCTGGGCATGCCGCGGGTGGTCACTGTGGGCACCTCCTTCGGCGGGCTGCTCTCCATGTTCCTGGCGCTCCAGCGGCCGGCCATGCTGCGGGGCGTGGTGCTGAACGATATCGGTCCGCGCATCGAGAGCGGCGGGGTCGGCCGGGTGCGGGAGTTCCTGGGGCGGGACCCTGCCTTCGCCTCGGAGGCCGAGGCGGCCCAGTATCTCCGCCGGGTGCAACCGCAGCTTCCGGTGGCCGACGAGGCCGGCTGGCTGCGCCTCGCCGCGCGCACCTACAAGCGCGGCCCCGACGGCCGCCTGCACCCGCGATGGGACCTGCGCATCGCGCGGGCCATGGACACGGGTGCGGCGGTGAGCGATTTCGGCCCGCTCTTTTCCGGCCTGCACGACATCCCGGTCCTGCTGGTCTGGGGCGAGCTGAGCGAGATCCTTTCCGCCGCCACGGTGAACCGGATGCGGGGGGAGAAGCCGGACCTGGAGCTCGTGGTCCACCCGACCTCCGGCCATGCCCCGCTTCTGGAGGAACCGGAGATCGCCCCGCGCCTGGATGCCTTCCTGGACCAGCTGGCGTGACCACCCTGGCCCAACAAGCGGCGACCCCGCGCCTCGCGATCCTCGTCGCCTCCATGGGCGGCGTGGGGCGTATGCGCCCGGCGCCCGGCACCTGGGGCTCGGCCCTGGTCCTGCCCCTCGCCTGGCTCGGCCCCGGGCCCTGCATGCTGGCGGCGGTGCTCTTCACCCTGGCCGGGGTGCTGGCCGTCAGCCGCCTGCCCCGGGCGCAGAGCGACCCGCCCTGGGTGGTGGTGGACGAGGCCGCCGGGCAGAGCTTCGCCCTGGCCGCGCTGGCGCCGCAGGCCGGTCTTGCCTGGGTGCTGGCCGCCTTCCTTCTGTTCCGCTTCTTCGACATCCTGAAGCCGCCGCCGGTCCGCTGGGCCGGCCGGCGCGACGGGCCGGTCTGGGTGATGCTGGACGACGTGCTGGCCGGGGCGCTCGCCGCCGCCGTGCTGGCGATCGCGCGGAGCCTGCCGTGATGCTGCCTGACGAGACCCTGGCGCAGGCCGGGCGCCTGCTGGAACGCCTCCAGGCCCGGGGGCTGACCCTGGCCACGGCGGAAAGCTGCACGGGCGGGCTGATCGCCGCCGCGCTGACGGCCGTCCCCGGCTCCTCCGCCACGGTGCTGGCGGGGTTCGTGACCTATTCCAACGGGGCCAAGACGGCGATGCTGGGCGTGCCGGAGGCGGTGATCGCCTCGGTGGGCGCGGTCAGCGAGGAAACCGCCCGCGCCATGGCCGAGGGCGCGCTGGAACGTTCCGGCGCCGAC
>NZ_BDLP01000493.1:0-2672 GCF_001950415.1 Roseomonas sp. TAS13 | reverse complement strand
ACCGCAGAACCTTCCGGACCACCTTTCGCGAAATCCCGAGCTCACGACAGATCGCCTTGATCGACTTGCCCTGCACCCGGTGCAGGCGCCGGATCTTTGCCACTGTCTCCACGACCAGCATCCCAGCACTGGCTCCCGATCATCCCGGAAACCACTGTGAACCCCGCCGTCAGTGGGGTCCCGTTTGGACGCCGATCACCCCTCCAACAGGGTTCCTATTCCATGCCGATCCACAGCCGAGACGATTTACAAATCGGCAAAGTATGCGACCCGTGGGGCGATCGGCGAGATCCTACTTCACGCCATCATCCGGCAAGAGTTCGGATCGGCTCCCGCAATAAGCAAGGTGTTCTTCAAGGATGCACCGAACGACACGGTCAAGGGCTTCGATGCTGTTCACGTCGTCGAGGCCAACGACGGCCTCGAACTATGGCTGGGCGAGGTGAAGCTTTATCAGGATGTGTCGAGCGCTGTACGTGATGTGGTGAAGGAGCTGCATGAGCACACCCGCATTCCGTATCTCCGGACAGAATTCGCAGCAATCTGGCGAAAGGTCGATCCGGATCATCCGCATCGCGCAGCCCTCGAACGTCTCCTTGCGGGAAACGTCACCATGGATGAGGTGTTCACGCGCCTCAGCATTCCGGTGCTTCTTACCTATGATAGCTCGACAGTTGCTGCTCATAAGCGCACCGACGGCGTCTACGAGGCGGCAATCGCTGCAGAGTTCGACAAACATCATGGCCGATTCCGTGCTGCACGCCTGCCGGACGAAGTGAAGATCATTCTAATCTTGCTGCCCATGAACAATAAGGCCAAGCTGATCGAACGCTTTGACGCGAAGCTGAAGGGCATGATGGCATGACCCCGGAAGAGACGCTTCGCGCGCTCAAAGCACCCTCCCGGAGTTCCGCCGAAGCGTTTGCGATTCTGCAGTCTGTCGCGCGTCATCTCGGTCAGGCTCCCGAGAATCCTACTGCTCAGTCCCTCCTGATCCGGGTTCTTGAGCATCGAGACGACTTCGCAGGCTACTCACAGTTGCTTAATGCCCTGCTCCGAGAGACGGGCCTCTACCCTTATGCCGAACCGAGCGAACTTTCGATACGTGATCGGCTGGCATTCGAGTTTCACCGTCCGGAAGGCCGGCTTGCTGACAGCGGCACCGTTTTCCACCGGGTTCAGGCACAGGTCTACTGGCGTCTGATCGACGGAGAGAACGTAATTCTGAGCGCTCCGACAAGCTTCGGGAAGAGCTTGGTCATCGACGCGCTGATCGCTACGGGGAAGTTCAAACGTGTCGCCCTGGTCGTGCCGACGATCGCTTTGATCGACGAGACCAGGAAGCGCCTATCGCGCTTCTCGGACACGTACAAGATCGTAACTCATGCCTCCCAGCCGGCCGACCCTCGAAGGGGCACGATTTACGTACTGACGCAGGAGCGCGTTATCGAGCGTGATGATCTCGACAATCTAGATCTATTCGCGATCGACGAATTCTACAAGCTTGACCCTGGTGGCGGTGGAGGCGATCGCGCTGCTATCCTGAATCATGCCTTCTACAAGCTGCTGAAGACGGCGCGACAATTCTACCTTCTCGGTCCTAACATCCGCGCGGTTCCGGTTGACTTCCAGGATCGGTTTGAGGCGCGGTTGATCGTCAGCGACTTCGTCACTGTGGCAAGCGACGTTCATCGTGTCGATCAAACTGGGGGACCGCGCGAGGCACTAGTTCGCCTTGTGGAAGGCTTGGATGGATCGTCGCTGATCTACTGCCAGTCACCGGGCAGTGTCCGCCGAGTGGCTCAGCTGCTCGTCGAGCGGCAGGTCACAGAAGTCGATCCGACGCTTGCCACACTAGTGGAGTGGATAGGCAGAAACTTCCATCCCGAATGGATTGTGGCCCGTGCGCTCGCTCGCGGCATTGGCGTCCACCACGGCCGGCTCCCGCGCGCGCTCGCGCAGCTGCAGGTCCGGCTCTTCAACAGCGGCGCTCTGAAATTCCTGATCTGCACGTCCACTCTGATCGAGGGTTGCTCTGTTGAAAGGCTCATGCGGTTTCGGCGAGGAGCATGAGGTTGTGGGTGAGGACACGCAGGATGAGTTCACGCCGCTGAGCTTGATGTCCTCGTGCGGTCAGCGCGGAGCCGAGGCGGCGCTTGTGTTGACTGAAGCCACTCTCGATGTGCCAGCGCTGGTGGTAGAGGGCACGAGGAAAGCGTTGCCGGATTGCCCGCCGGTACCGTGTCTTCGGCCAGCGCCGGCCAGTGTTGCGGCGGTTCAGGGCGATGACGCTTCGGCCGATACCGAGTTCCTCGCGGCAGAGGCGGTGGTTGTGCTCGGCATCGTAGCCGGCATCGGCCAGCACCGTATCCAAGGTCATGATGCTCGCAGCCTGACGCATGACGGGCGTGAAGTCCGGCGAGTCCTGGCTCGGACCGATGCCCGTTACCGCGCCGACGATCAGGTGCGAGTGGGTGTGGAGCACCGCCGTCAACTTGGGCCAAGCCCGTTGTCGATGGCCCGAGCCTTTGCCGTCTCCACGTCGTGGAATTGACCCGATCTCGTGGACGGTTTTCAGGCTTGGGGGCTACGTGTCGACGTCAGCCTCCTGCATGAGGGCTTCGTAGGTCATGGGAGAGCGGTAGCCCAGGGCCGAGTGCAGCCTGACGGGA
>NZ_BDLP01000492.1:0-2672 GCF_001950415.1 Roseomonas sp. TAS13 | reverse complement strand
TTCGCCTTACGGTGGAGCTGTGCGTAGATGTGATCAAGAGACAGCCCGCACCAGCGGCCGCAGCGCCGCGTTGAGCCCGATCAGCGCCCCCTCCCCGACACGCACCCCGCCGCCGAGCGCCGCGCCGCAGGCGACATGCACGCCGTCGCCCAGCACGCCGTCATGCTCGACGATGGCGCCGCTGTTCAGGATCGCGCCCTCCCCCACCACGGCCCGCGCGCCCAGCACCACGCGGGGCAGCACGACGCTGCCGGCGCCGATCCGCGCACTGGGGGACAGGATGGCGGAGGGATGCGCGACCACCGGCAGGGCGAAGCCCAGGTCCCGCGCGTGCCGCAGCCAGCGCAGGCGGGTGGCGTTGTGCCCGATGGCCACCACCACCGCCCCGATCCCCTCGCCGCGCAGCCGCTCCAGCAGGGTCTCGTCGCCCAGAACCGGCACGCCCAGCACCGGCGCCCGCGCGCTCCGGTCGAGGCAGCCGGCGATCTCCATCCCGCCGGCCAACCCATTGGCGGCTCCGTTGGCGGCCCCATTGGCGGCCCCATTGGCAGCACGGATGCTCTCGATCAGCGCCGCGGCATGGCCGCCGGCACCGATCAGCACGACACGGGAAGGAAGCGGGGCCTGGGTCACGCCTTCCGCTAGCCCAGTCCGCCCGCCCGTTGAAGGGCCGGCGCCGCGATCCCCGCCTCAGTGGTCGCGGTGCAGGACCCGGTTCCGGCCGGCGGCCTTGGCGCCGTACATCAGCGAATCCGCCAGCGACAGGGCGGCATCCACGCTCTCCGGCGCGTTGTGGAAGCTCACCGCCCCGATCGAGGCCGTCACCGCCCAGCCCTTCGCCCGCATCGCCGCCTCCAGCATCCGCTGCAGGCGCTCCGCCACGATCGCGGCATCCGGCTCACGGCCCGTCAGCAGCACGGCGAACTCGTCGCCGCCCAGCCGCGCCGCCATGTCCTCCCGCCGCAGGTTGTCCCACAGCACCGCCGCCAGTTCCCGCAGCACCTCGTCGCCGGTCGCGTGCCCCTCGCGGTCGTTCACCTGCTTGAACCCGTCCAGGTCGAGGTAGAGCAGGGCGAAGCCCTCGCCATGCCGGTTCAGCCGGGCGACCGCCTTGTCCAGCGCGTCCATCAGGGCCGGCCGGTTCAGCAACCCGGTCAGGGCATCGGTCATCGAAAGCCGGTGCACCCGGTTCATGGCGCGGCGGAGCTCGAGCGTGGTCATCACCGCCTCGGCCAGCCGGACCAGGATGCGCTGCCGCTCGGCGCTCATCCGCCGCGGCTTGCGGTCCAGCACGCAGAGGGTTCCCAGCACCGCCCCCTCCGGATTGACCAGCGGCACGCCGGCGTAAAAGCGGATATCCGGTGCCCCCGTCACCAGCGGGTTGCCGGCGAAGCGTGGGTCGCGGCTGGCATCGGGGATCACCAGCGGCGTCCCGGGCTCCAGGATGGCATGCGCGCAGAAGGCATGCTCCCGTGGCGCTTCCGGCGCCTCCAGCCCATGATGCGCCTTGAACCAGGCACGCTCGGCATCCACCAGCGAGACCATCGAGATGGGACTCTCCGTCAGATCCGCGGCGAGCCGGGCGATGTTGTCGAAACTGGCCTCGCAGGCCGTGTCCAGCACGTCATAGGAGCGCAGGGCCGCGAGACGGTCTTCCTCGGAAAGCGGCATCAGGTGGGGAAGCATCGCGGCGACCTCCAGCGGGATCTCATGGCGGGGCCATCCTGCCGGGCCGGGAGTCCGGGGCAGGAAAATCCAGGCGCAACTCACCAGGGCATCCACAACTATGGGTTGTTTCGGCCGCCGTGAAAATCCTCCCCCTCGCCATGCCCGTCCCGGCGCCGCGCTTCTCCCGGGATGGGTGGCTCCGCTGCCACGCCTGTTCTATCAGGTCGCCCGTTCCAGGTTCCGGAGTTACCGACGCATGACCGACACGCCGCCCGACCGCCTTTCCGTCAACCCGAAGAGCCCGCATTTCGACAAGTCCGTGCTGGAACGCGGCGTCGGCGTCCGCTTCAAGGGCGTGGACCGCAACAATGTCGAGGAATACTGCGTCAGCGAGGGCTGGGTCCGCCTGACCGTGGGCAACACGCTCGACCGCAAGGGCAATCCCATGACCATCAAGCTCCAGGGCACGGTGGAGCCCTATTTCCGCCCGCCCCAGGACTGACAACGCCCCCCTTATCGGTGCAGCGCGGCAAACGGTGGTGGCGGGATGGGAGGGAAATCGGCTAACCATCGGGAATCCATGAACCTTCACGAGATCCCGGCCCACCTCCCCTTTCTGGACGTCCTGGCCCGGGGGGTGGTGCGCCTCGCCGGGGCGGAGGATCCGGCCGCCCCGGATCCCACCATCCTGGCCCGCGCCACGATCCTGCTGCCCACCCGGCGCGCCGCCCGCAGCCTGCGCGAGAGCTTCCTGCGCGCCGCCGGACAGGTGAACGGGGCGCAGGCCCTGCTGCTGCCGCGCCTGCGCCCCCTGGCCGGGCTTTCGGTGGAGGATGCGGAGGAGCTCTCCCTCCCCGCCCTGATGGACCAGCCCCCGGCGGTGGACCCGGCGCGGCGTCTCGCGGTGCTGACCGCGCTGGTGATGCGCCTGCCGCCGAACTACGGCGGCCCCTCGCATCCCCTGTCTCTTGATCACATCTACGCACAGCTCCACCGTAAGGCGA
>NZ_BDLP01000491.1:0-2683 GCF_001950415.1 Roseomonas sp. TAS13 | reverse complement strand
GCGCCAGTCGCTGCCGGCCTCGACAAAGGCGAGCCGCACCCAGGTCTGCCAGCGCAGGCTGGGGATGCGGTGCATCGGCCCGCCCAGGCCCGAGCCCGGCAGCGGCATGCGGCCGAGCACGTCGCCGACCGAGCGCAGCGGCCGGTTCGGCGGCTCATACAGGAAGGGCGGCACCTTCTCGCGGTGCCGCGCGACCAGCAGGAAGCGCTTGCGCGACTGTGCGAGACCTCCCAACCGGCCGCAATCATGCGTCGTCTCGGCCACCTCGTAGCCGTAGCTGCGCAGCAGGCCACAGATGCGGTCGAGCAGCTGGCGCCCGCGCGTCTGAATGCGGGGCACGTTCTCAAAGATCATGAGCTCGGGCAGGTCGGACGCGAACGCCTCCAGCGTCAGCCAGATGCCGCGCAGCGTCAGCCGGTTCAGCGCCTGGTATTTGGCACTCTGCGACTTGCTCTCGGACAGCAGGCCGCTGAATCCTTTGCAGGGCGCGGACAGGAAGACGATGTGGGGGCGCTCGTGCCCCGCCGCGGCGTGGATGTCGGCCGTGGTCGCTTCGCGCCAGTCGGGCGGCGGCTCGCTGCCGTGGAACGCGCGATACTGCTCGCGGTCGAACAGGTCGAGCACGGTGCCCTTGACGCCGGCGAGGCGCTCGAAATCGCGCATCGCGCCGGGGTCCACGTCGATCCCGCCGAGGCAGCGGAACTGTGCGACCATGTTGCCGACGCGCGCGCTGCCGGCGTTGAAGCCTCTGGCGCCGCCGCCCAGCCCGGCGAACAGGTGGAAGTGCCGTATCTCGCGGCGATCGGTGAGCGAGTGGATCTGCATCGGGGTCTCTTTCGAGGGTTTCTGAACCCCTCCCCCGCGGACGCCCCGGGGCCGCCGGGGCAAGGGCGCGCGCAGCGCGGGCGAAGCCGTCCCTTGCGGCGGCGGACCGGGGGTGTCAGGCGTCTCCCCTCCTCACCCCTTCCCCGCCTGCCTTCTCCCGCTTCAGGCAGCCTGCAGCCACGCTGATGCCGAGCGATGGCGCGTGGTCTTACGAATTGGTGTCTGCGTCGCGGAGCTTCGCATTGGCTTCGGCTTGAGAAGCCGTGACCAGCGCAGCTTGGGCACGAAAGCGTTGTCGGTGTTGCGCCGCCGCGCGCCGCTGTTCCAGCTGCGTCCGCCCGCAGGGCCTTCACACTGCCAACCCGCAGCTCTAAGGCTGGTGCCTTCCTCGTCCTCACGGATGTAGGTGATGATCTTGCTGAAGCCGCGCCGCTCGGCTTCGCGCGCCGCGTAGCCGTAGAGCTGCGAACACGCGCACCAGCGGAGCTGAGGCGCGGTGTCACGCCGGATGCACAGGCGGTTCACCTCGACCCAACCCCGATGCATGTAGGCGCGGGCGACGGGATTGCCGACCGAGACGACGCCGATCTGCGTCCGGCCATTGAAGATGCTGGCCCCGAAGCGCCAGGTCACCGGCGGTGGGCAGTGCGCGTGGTGGTCGCGCACGAAGGCCTGCATAGTCGCGAACTGCACCGGCTCGACGGTGAGGCGGAAGTCCAGCACGGGCGGACTGCACTGGTTGTCGTAGAGCCGGCGCAGACGGAAGCCGGTCAGCTCCTCGGCGCCGAGGTGGCGCATCAAGCCGGTTGCCCAATCAGGATCGTCGGCCATTTCGGCAACCAGCTGTTCATGGCGCGCGGAACAGCAGGTCTCCATCATGAATTCATGGCTGCTCCAGATTTCCGCGATCTCCAGTACCTCCGGCTGGCCGCACCAGAGGCAGGTCAGCCGGGTCACTGCTGCACCACGATGAAATCGGTGTCGTTGCTGAGTGACCGCAGAGCGTCGGCAATCTGCTCGTGCTCGGCCGCCTCGCCCTCCAGCTGGCGCGAAAGGCTCGGCTCATGGCCCATCATCGCGCGGAGCGCCTGCGCCTTCTCGCGCAGGGTCTCCTCCGCGGCGTCCATCGCGCTCGCGGTGACGATAGCCATGCGGATGTTCGGCATCGGGTTGCCCGACACCTGCAGCCAAAGCAGCAGCTCCGCGAGCGTGATGGTGAACACCTCGCGGTCCCGGTCCTTCAGCGCCTGCAGCAGCAGGTGCATATGCTGGTTCGGGCAGATGGCCATGGATCGTCCTTTCAGCTGCACGCATGCGGCAGCGCCCGCTGCCAAGGGCAGCGGGTCGGGCATTCGGGAAGGAAGCGGAGGTCACGCAGTTGTGACGGGTTCGGCGAAGTCAGGGTGCAGGATGGGCAGGTCCTCCATCAGGACTGCATCGCAGTCGAAGAGGACGTATTCGCAGCCACGCTGCCGCCCGAGGCGGAACACCGCGGCGAGGTCGGCCGGGATCGCCTCCCCGGGCTCCTCGTCGGCGTAGATGAACCAGCCGTAGCGCATGCCGCCGGCCAGCACGACCTGGGCGCTCGGGCCGAGGCTGCGCACCACCTCGTCCGTGGTCTGGGCGTCGAGCCAGGTCCAGGTTTCCGGCGAGAGGTGACCGCTGGAGAGGTCAAGGAAGGAGCGGATCACCGGCGCGCTCCCTCACGGTGTCCGGCGCGCGACACGGTCGGTAGTCGGCCTTGAACAACGTCTTCAGGCTGTCGCCCCTGCGAGCAGGGTGCGGCCTGTCGGGACGCTGGCTTGGCTGATCGGGGTGAGGATTGCCTGTCGGAGGGCGGCGAGGAGAGCGGCCAAAA
>NZ_BDLP01000490.1:0-2683 GCF_001950415.1 Roseomonas sp. TAS13 | reverse complement strand
GCTGCCGCCGGGGGATGTGGCGGCCTGGGCGGCGGCGGCGCGGGCCTTGCTGGCCGATCCGGCGCGGGCGGCCGCGCTGGGCGCGCGGGCGCGGGCGGTCCTGCTGGAGACCTATACCTGGGACGCGCGGGCGGCCCACATCCTGGCACATCTGGCGGAGACCCGGCCATGAGCCGGGCGGCCAGCGCGGCCACCGCCGACGCGCTGTTCCGCCGCATCCTGCGGAATGCCGGGCTGGTGCTCGGGGGCAAGGCGGCGACGGCGCTGCTGAACCTCGCCGCCTTCGGCCTCGCCATGCGGAGCCTCGGCCCGGCGGGGATGGGTGTGCTGGTGCTGGTGCACGGCTTCGCCCAGACCGCCTCCTCGCTGGTGAAGTTCCAGTCCTGGCAGGCCGTGCTGCGCTATGGCACGGACAGCCTGGGACCGGAGCGGCGCCCGGCTTTCCAGGCGCTGCTGCGCTTCACGCTGGGGCTGGATCTCGGCTCCGGGGTGGTGGGCAGCCTCGCCTGCGCCCTGGCGGCCTGGTTCCTGGGGCCTTCCTTCGGCTGGCCGCCGGAGGTGGTGCCGCTGGCGGCCCTCTATGCCACCAGCACGGCCTTCATGGTGACCGCCACGCCGATCGGGCTGCTGCGCCTCTTCGACCGCTTCGACCTGCTGGCGCGGCGGGATGCCATGGGGGCCGGGTTCCGGCTGCTGGGCGCGGCGCTGGCGGCGGCCTGCGGGGCCGGGCTGCCGGGCTTCCTCGCCGCCTGGTACCTGGCGACGGTGCTGGGCGGGATCGTGCTGATGGCGGCGGCCTGGGGGGAGGTGTCGCGCCGTGGCCTGCTGCAAAGGACAGGCCTCCCCCGTCTGGGCGCGGCGGAAGCGCATCCCGGCATCTGGGGCTTCGCCTGGTCCACGAACCTGATGACCACGCTTTCCCTCGGCTCGACGCATCTGGCCACGCTCTGCGTGGGCTGGATGCTCGGCCCTGCCGAGGCGGCGCTCTTCGCCCTGGCACGGCAGATCGGGGAGGCCGCGCTCAAGCCGAGCCGCTTCCTCACCCCGGCCCTGTATCCGGAGCTGGCCCGGCTGGCGGCGGCAAGGGACCGGGATGCGCTGCGCCGGCTGCTGCTGCGGGGACTCGCCCTGTCCACCCTCCTGGCCGCGCTGTTCCTGCTGGTCCTGGCCGCGCTGGGGGAATGGCTGCTCCGCTTCGTGGGCGGGCCGGGCGCGGCCGGCGCCTATCACGTGATGTTGCTCCTGGCCATCGCCGCCTCCATCAGCTTCGCCGGCTTCGCGCTGGAGCCCCTGCTGGTCTCGGTGCAACGGCACGGGCTGGCGCTGCGCCTGCGCGCCTTCGCCACCGCGGTCTATGTGCCCCTGGCGCTGGGCGGACTGGCGGCTTTCGGGCTGCCGGGGGCCGGGCTGGCCTCCGTCCTGTCGGCCCTGCTGCTGCTGGCCGGACAGGCCATGCCGGCCGCGCAATGGCTCTCCGTGACATCCGAAAGCCCCGGAGAACGAAACTTGCATTAAACTTCATGAACGGGTTAGTCGGTCCCGGGCCTGGGGGAAGGCTGGGGAACAGGGGTTAGACGATATGCTGGATGAGCGGGCCGCCCTACGGGAAATCACCGCGGCCTTGGAAGAGACGGGGAAGCTGACAGGCCCCGTCACCATGGACACGAACATCCTCAAGGACCTGAATTTCGACTCCGTGGGTGCCGTCGATTTCATCATGGTGCTGGAGACCCGTCTGGACATCATCATCCCGATGGACCGGATGACGGAGATCGAGACCATCGGCGACCTCGTCCGGGTCGTGACCAGCGATCCCAGCCTGGCCTCCTGACCGTGCTGTCCAAGTTCCGTGCGTTGCACGAAGAGCACGCGGCCGTGTCCGCCGCCGGCCGCAGTCCCTTCGGCGTCACCTTCGACGCCGTGCTGTCCGCCACCGAGGCCATGCTGGATGGGCGGCGCATCCTGCTGCTGGGAACCAACAACTATCTCGGCCTGACCCTTGACCCCGATTGCATCGAGGCCGCCGTTTCCGCAACGCGGGAACAGGGGACCGGCACCACGGGCTCGCGCATCGCCAACGGCACCTATGGGGAGCACGCGGCGCTGGAGGCGCGCCTGGCCGCCTTCCTGAAGCGCCGGTCGGCCATGGTCTTCACCACGGGCTACCAGGCCAATCTCGGCGCGCTTTCGACGCTGGCGGGGCGGGGCGACCACCTGCTGCTCGACGCGGACAGCCATGCCAGCCTCTATGACGGGGCACGGCTGGGCAGCGCCCAGGTGACCCGCTTCCGCCACAACGACCCCGACGACCTGCGGCGGCGCCTCCGGCTGCTCTCCTCCCAGCCCGGGGAGAAGCTGATCGTGGTCGAGGGCATCTACAGCATGCTGGGCGACACCGCGCCGCTGCGGGAGATCATCGAGGTCAAGCGCGAGGCCGGGGCCTGGCTGCTGCTGGACGAGGCGCACTCCCTTGGCGTGCTGGGCGAGAACGGCCGCGGGCTGGCGGAGGCCGAGGGCGTGGAGGCGGAGGTCGATTTCGTTGTCGGAACCTTCAGCAAGAGCCTGGGCGCGATCGGCGGCTTCCTGGCCTCGGACCATGAGGGCTTCGACGCGCTGCGGCTTTCGGCGCGGCCCTACATGTTCACCGCCTCCCTGCCGCCCTCCATCGCCGCCTCGGTGACCC
>NZ_BDLP01000489.1:0-2698 GCF_001950415.1 Roseomonas sp. TAS13 | reverse complement strand
CCCCGGTGGCCTCGGGCTACTGCTGAGCCGCCGAACCGGGCGAGGGGCCTAGCCCCCGACCCGGGCGAGCAGCACGGCGAGGTCCGCCTGCCGGGCGCAGCCCGTCTTGCGGCGGATCGCGGTGAGCTGGGAGCGCAGGCTGCCCGGCAGGACCCCGCGCATCTGGGCGATGGCGGCGACGCTCTTGCCCTCCGCCATGGCCGCCGCGAGGGCGGCCTCGGCGGCGGAAAGGCCGAAGAGCCGGCGCAGCAGCCCCTGGGAGGGCGCCTGCCGCCGGCTCGTGTCGAGCACCAGCAACAGGACCCCGGTGAAGCGGCGCGGCAGGCTGGCGAAGCCGCATTCCCCGTCCTCCTGCCGGAGCGGCAGGGCCTGGACCAGCCAGGGCGGTGCGCCGGAGGGGCGGGGGATGGCGAAGCTCCCCGCATCGGGCAACAGGCGGACCTTGCCGCTGGCCGCCGCCTGGGCGGCGTTCACCGCGCCGGTCACGGCATGGCGCGCGGCCGCCCCGGCGCAGAAGATCCCCTGGCGGTCGAGGACGAAGCCATCCTCCCGCGCCGCCATGGCCTGGAGCGCCGCATTGGCCAGAACGAGGCGCCCTTCGGTGGAAAGCACGGCCACGCCCTGGGTCAGCGCGTCCAGCCCCGCCGCCGTGGCGAGTGGCCATTCCGCCGCGTTGAGCCGGGCCTGGGCCACGAGGACCCGCTGGATGTGCGGATAGAGGAAGCCGAGGATCTTCTCCTCGCGCGTGTCGAAGGGCTCCTGCCGCATGGGGCGGTGCAGGGCCAGGGCGGCCGACACGTCGCCGGCCGTGTGCACATGGGCGCCCAGCGCGTGGAACGGCGTGTCCGGGCCGCGCAGGAAATCGTTCCAGAAGGCCGTGCGGGCGAAGATCTGCGGTGAGACGAGGCGCGTCATGTTCAGCACGCCGGGGCCATGCCGCAGCGCCGCCTGCCACCACGGGTCCTGATGCACCCAGTGACGGCCGTATTCCACCATCCGCGCGGGATCGAGATTGGCATAGGTGACGGCATGGCCGCGCAGGACGTGCTGTCCGTCGTACTCCGTCACCAGCGCGGCATAGGAAGCGGCGCCCAGGCGCTTCGCGATGCGTTCCAGCACCTGCGGCAGCCCGGTCCCGTCCAGCAGCGCGGCATAGAGGTCGAGCGCCAGGGTTTCCGGGGAAGGGTCTTCGCTGCCGTGGCTGATTGCGAGCAAGGCTGCCTCCCGGGCCCGATCAAATTAACGGGGAGATTGCAAGTTTTTGAGCCCCTTGCGATCACCCGAACGGGTGATACGGTAAAGAAAGAGTTAACGGAAACACGCAGAGCGGGTGGGTTGGCCCCCGCACTGCCCGCCCCGGCCTTTTCCGCCGCTGCGGCGGATGGCCAAGGGAGCAGCCTGCCGAGGGCCGCCCGGGCCTCAGCTCCCCGGCTTGTGGACGCGCAGCGGGCCGAAGCTCTGGGAGACCGGCATGACCTGCAGCATGTTCACGTTGACCCGCGCCGGGCGCGTCGCGACCCAGTGGACGGCATCGGCGATGTCGTCCGGCGTCAGCGCGTCGGCGCCCTCGTAGACGGCGCCGGCCTTCGCGTCGTCGCCATGGAAGCGGACATTGCTGAACTCCGTGCCGCCCACCAGGCCCGGCTGGATGTCCGTCACCCGCACCGGCGTGCCGTAGAGGTCGGCCCGCAGGTTCAGGCTGAACTGGCGCACGAAGGCCTTGGTGGCGCCATAGACGTTGCCGCCGGGATAGGGCCACTCGCCGGCGGTGGAGCCCAGGTTGATGACATGGCCGCACTTGCGCTCGATCATGCCCGGCAGCACGGCGCGGGTCAGGTACATCAGTCCCTTCACGTTGGTGTCCACCATCGTATCCCAGTCGTCCAGGTCGGCCTTCTGGGCGGGATCGAGGCCGAGGGCGAGGCCGGCATTGTTCACCAGCACATCGACGGCGGCCCATTCCGCCGGCAGCCCCTCGACGGCCTTCATCACCGCCGCGCGGTCGCGGACATCCAGCACCAGGGGAAGGACCTTGTCGGCGCCCAGCTCGGCCTTCAGCGCCTCCAGCCGCTCCGCCCGGCGGGCGGCGGCGACGATGCGTGCCCCATCGGCGGCGAAGCGCCGGGCGATGGCGGTGCCGAAGCCGGCGGTGGCGCCGGTGACGAGAACGATCATGGCAGCGGACTCCCGAAAGGGTCTTGGAGAGGACAGGGGTACAACACCTCGCCGTCCCGATGAAAACCGGCGGCTGGGCGGATCGTCAGCGGAACCGGTCCAGGCCCTGGCGGAGGCGGCCGTCCGGGTCCTCGGCCAGCCCTTCCCGCAGGAACAGGTCGATCAGCACCAGGTTGACGTTGAACTTCACGCGATCGCCGTCCCGTACCGCCTCCAGCACGCGGGCGGCGGGCCAGAGCTCGAAGCGCTCCACCTCGTCGTCGCCCGGCTCGGGGGTGAAATCCTCGGGCAGCTCGATGTCGAAACAGTGCAGGATATCGCGGCGCAGCCCTTCGCCCGGGCTGTCCATGACATAGGAGACGCGGCCTGCGGACTTCGCCCGGGCGGCCAGGGCCGCGGGCATCCGGGCCTCCTCCTCCGCTTCCTTCAGCAGCGTGTCGTGGGGCGAGAGCCCGGCCGGGACGCCGCCGGCCACGATGTTGTCCATCTGCCCTGTCTCTTGATCACATCTACGCACAGCTCC
>NZ_BDLP01000488.1:0-2718 GCF_001950415.1 Roseomonas sp. TAS13 | reverse complement strand
AGCTGTGCGTAGATGTGATCAAGAGACAGGCTGGGCTACCGGGTGGCAGGGGTGCGGGGCGAGCCCTTCACGGTGGTCGCCCTCTCGGCGCTGGAGGCGATCCACCGGACCGGCGGCCCGACCGCGCTGGTCGTCAACGACTTCGCCGAGGTCTGGCGCACGCTGCGCGCGGAGGCCTCCCCACCCCGGCGCCCGGCCCCGGGAGCCAGCCCATGAGAGCCACCCTGCTGGCTGCCGCCATCCTCCCCTGCCTCCTGGTGGGGCAAGCCAGGGCAGACGACGTCTCCGACGCCACGGTGACGGCGGTGACCGAGTGCATCCGCGCCGCGGCGGCGCTGCACCGGGTGCCACCGGGCGTGATCGCGGTGCTGCTCGCGGTCGAGGGCGGCTCGATCGGCCGGACCAGCGGCAACACCAACGGCACGGTCGATATCGGCCCGATGCAGATCAACGAGATCCACCTGCCGGCCATCGCCCGGCGCTGGGGGACCAGCGTCGCCGCCGCGCGCGAGGCGTTGCTCAACAATTTCTGCGCCAATGTCGAGGCGGGCGCCTGGATCCTTCGCACGGCCCTCGACAGCGCCGGCGGCGACTTCTGGGAGGGTGTCGGCCGCTACCACTCCCGCACCGAGGTCTACAAGGACCGCTATCTGCGCCAGGTGCTGACCCAGGTCCTGCGGCTGCGCGACCGGACCAGCGGCACGGGGTCCAGGGGCACACCCTGAGCGGCGCCGTTCGCAAGGAGCCAGGGCAGATTCCGCGTATGAGACCGGAGACCCGCATGGCCAGCGCCTGCTTTCCCGACCGCCCGCCCGATGCCCTGCGCGACGGCGACGCCGAGGCGGTCAGCCTCGCGTTGCTGCGCCGCATGACGGGCTTCCGCGCGGTTTGCCACGGCCCCTGGCGCAGCCTGGCGGCCCGGCTGATCCGGGCGCTGTCCCCGGTGCTGGTCTGGATGCGCGACCACACCGGCCTGCCGCTCGACAACGCGGCGGTGCGCTTCGCGATGGAGCTGTCCTCGATCGCCGCCCTCGCCACCCGGCGCCGCTTCCGGCGACGGATCGGCGGCGAGGTGATGGAGGTCGATGCCCGGGCGATGCCCGAGGGCATCGTCTGGCCGCTGAACCTCTATCTCGCGGCGCTGCCAGGCTATGACGGCACCCAGCCGGCGGAGCGGCAAGGCATCGAGCCAAGACGGCACCACGCCAACATCGTGTTCTTCGGAGCCCCGGCATGAGCACGGCGGGAGGTGGCGCCCGCCGCGGCTGGGCGTCGAGCGACGACTACGTCTTCCTCAGCCTGATCGTGATCGTCATCGGCTGCGGCTTCCTCGGCTGGATGCTGTGGTCGAGCTACCACCGCGAGGTGGTCGAGGCGGTGGCCTGGCTGCAGATCCGCAAGATGACCTTCATCGGCCGTTTCACCGACGGCTACGAGGCGCTGCGGCAGGGCGTGATCCACGGCAACTACGCGACCGTCAGCTTCGAGCGCCTGGTGGCGATGTGCGGGCAGGTCAACGGCTTCTTCCGGTGGCCGGCGGCCGGGCTGATCGGCGCCCTGGCCGTGCTCTGCTTCGTCGGGGCGCCGCCGGGCCGCTTTCGGCGGCGCTTCGACCTCGACGGCCTGCTGCGCGAGCAGGCCCGCTTCTACCGGGCGGCCAGTGCCATGCTCGGCCGGCACCTGAAGCTCGTCGATCCGGCTCCCAAGGCGCCTCGGCCGGCCGATCCCGCCCTGCACGTCCAGGAATGGGCCGGCCGCTTCTGCCTCGATGCCAAGGGAGAGGTGGACGGGACCAGGCTGCGGCAGGCGCTGCTCCTTCAGCTCGGCCCCGTCTGGCGCGGCCCGCGCCGGGCCTCCCCGGCGGGGCGCGTCATCTTCGCGGCCTTCGCGCTGCACCTAAGCGGGCGGCGCGAGGAATGCCAGCAGCTGCTGGGCGATCTCGCCGAGGCGCTGGGGCAGGCCCGTGATCCGTCGCCCACCGGCCCTGCGGAGAGCCTGCCGGTCCCTCCGGCGGTGCTGCTGCGGGCCGATGCCGTGCTGGCCGAGGGAGCGGCGCACGAGGCGGCCGAGGCGGCGGCTGCCCGCCACGCCTACGAGACCACCGCCCTGATGGGGCTGCTCAACGCCGCGCGGCTGGAGTCCGGCATCCTCGCCCCGGCGCAGTTCAACGGCCTCAAGCTGCTCGACCGCTCCCTCTGGTACGCCCTGCATTCGCTGGGCTTCCCCGGCCACGGCCCCGGGCAGAACAGCCAGCCCAATCCACGGGTCGAGGCGGTCGGTTCGCGCTCGCACTGGCAGGCCGAGCGCCAGGCTCGCTGTCCCCTGTTCCCACCGCAGCTCGACGAGGCGGAGCGGGCCGTTCGCATCGCGCTCCTCCAGCATGCCGAGGAGCAGACAGCGAGGACGCAGCCGTGAACCCCAACCCCGAGAGCCCGCTCGCCGACTTCCTGGGCCGGACCGTCGCGTCGGTCCCGCAGCAGGACGCGGGCCGGCCCGTGCATGTCCACTTCCACCTCGGCGATTCCGAAAGGGCAGCCGGAAAGGTGTCGGAAGCGACCACCGTGCGAGCCGTGCGGAACCGCTTCGACTGGGTCGTCCTGGTTGCCTGCACGGTCCTGTCCTTCACGGGCGGCGCGATCCTCGGCGGCAACGCGGAAAGCGGCAGGGCGGAGCGGCCTGTCTCTTGATCACAACTACGCACAGCTCCACCCTTAAGGC
>NZ_BDLP01000487.1:0-2723 GCF_001950415.1 Roseomonas sp. TAS13 | reverse complement strand
CGCCTTACGGTGGAGCTGTGCGTAGATGTGATCAAGAGACAGCGGGGCGTGACCGTCGCGGAGCACTCGGAAGCAACAACGCCCTCCGTCGCGCACCGCGTGGCGGCGCTGGACTGGGCGCGGATCGGGGCGGAGCTCGACGAGCGGGGCTGCGCCACGACCGGTCCGCTGCTGACGCAAGCGGAGTGCGGGGCGGTCGCCGCGCTCTACGACCGCGAGGAGGGCTTCCGGTCGCGGATCGTCATGGCCCGGCACGGCTTCGGGCGGGGCGAGTACCGCTACTTTGCCTATCCGCTGCCCGATCCGGTCGCGGCGCTTCGCACCTCGCTCTGGCCGCCCCTCGCCGCAGTCGCGAACCGCTGGGCTGCGGCGCTCGGCGCCGCCCCGGACTTCCCGGCCGACCACGCGGACTACCTCGCCCGCTGCCGCGCGGCGGGCCAGGCGAGGCCCACGCCGCTCCTGCTGCGCTACGGCCCGGGCGACTACAACTGCCTCCACCAGGACCTCTACGGCGACCTCCACTTCCCCCTCCAGGCCGCCTTCCTGCTGGACGAGCCGGGCGCCGACTTCGAGGGCGGCGAGTTCGTGCTGACGGAGCAGCGGCCCCGCATGCAGTCGCGCGCCGAGGTGGTGCCGCTGCGGCGGGGCGAGGGCGTGGTTTTCGCGGTGAACCAGCGGCCGGTGCAGGGGACGCGGGGGACCTACCGCGTCGCGATGCGCCACGGCGTCAGCCGCCTCCGCGCCGGGCGGCGCCACACCCTCGGCGTGATCTTCCACGACGCGCGCTGACCGGCGGCGCGGCCCCGGATACCCGCGCAAGGAACGGGGTGCGGCGCGCCCGGGGCCGGGCGAAGGTCCCGGCTGGCATCGCAGGGAAGGCGTGGCGGATGGCGGGAACAAGGGGCGGCGCGACGGCGTCGACGATGGGCGGGCGGGAGTGGGCGATGCTCCTCGCCCTAGCCGTCCTCTGGGGCGGGTCGTTCTTCTTCAACGGAGTCGCCGTGCGCGAGCTTCCGCCCCTCACCCTCGTCTGGCTCCGCGTCGCGGTCGCGGCGGCGGCGCTGGTCCTCGTGCTGCGGGCGCTCGGGATCGTCATGCCGACCGACCGTCGGGTCTGGGCCGCCTTCCTCGGCATGGGGCTGCTGAACAACGTCGTCCCCTTCTCGCTCATCGTCTGGGGCCAGCACCACATTGCCAGCGGCCTCGCCTCCATCCTCAACGCCACGACCCCGCTCTTCACCGTCCTCGTCGCGCACCTCCTCACCCGCGACGAGAGACTCACTCCGGCGAAGGCCGCGGGTGTCGCGGTCGGCTTCGCGGGCGCGGTCGTGATGGTTGGCCCCGCCGCGCTTGGCGGCCTGGGCACCGACGTGCTCGCCCAGCTCGCCTGCCTCTCGGCCGCCCTCGTCTACGCCTTCGCCGGCATCTTCGGGCGACGGTTCAAGCGGATGGGGGTGGCTCCGCTCGCGACGGCGGCGGGCCAGGTCTCGGCCTCGACGTTCCTGCTGTTGCCGGTGGTGCTCCTCGTCGAGCGCCCCTGGGAGCTAGCGATGCCCTCCGGCCCGACCTGGCTCGCCGTCCTCGGGGTCGGCCTCCTTTCTACCGCCGTCGCCTACTGGCTCTACTTCGCCATCCTCGCGGCGGCAGGGGCGACGAACCTGCTGCTCGTCACCTTCCTTATCCCAGTGAGCGCCATCCTCCTCGGCTCGCTTGTCCTGGGCGAGGTGCTGCTGCCCCGACACTTCGCCGGCATGATCCTCATCGGGGTCGGGCTGGCGTTCATTGACGGGCGGCTGCCGCGCCGGCTCATCGCACGGCGGCCCGGGAAGGCAACTTGATGACTGGCCCCTCGCGCCCGCCGCTCGGGTGGACCGGCGCGAGCGACCGACTGATCCGGGTGTGACGCTGGTTCGCGTTGGGGAGCCAACGCGTCGAAATGGCATACCGCGCCGTCGCGGGCCGGCGGCGTCGACTTAAATCCGAAGGCAGCCACCTCCGCAACGTTGGGCTCACGCGCGGGGCCTACAGTCGGGCGCGCTTCTCCGGACTACGCGTGCGGCACGCGCATGGCGCGGGCAATCGCCGCTTCAGCAGCGATCATCGGATTTGAATCGATCTTTCCTGTAGCGTCCTCCGCGACAACGTTACGACCGAGGACGGCGGTCGCACTCCACGCGAGGCGGCCATCTCGACGTGTGGGCTCCTTCCTCGCGAGCCGCACTAAAAAGGCGAAGCGCCACCCTTCGCGCTGTAGAACAGTTTGCCGGTCCGCCTTGGCCGCTTCCCCAAACGGAGAACCCCATGCTCACCCTAGACCTCCCGGTCGGGCCGTACTGGCTCGACCTGCCACGCGGCGTGCGCGTGGAAATCCGCCCCGTCACTACCGCCGTGATGGCCGCCGCCCAGGCCGGCTCCGCCCGTCGCCTCGGCGCGCTACGGGCCGCCGAGGCCGACCTCGACCCCGACATGGCGCGCGGCCTGGCCTTCGCCTTCCTGGTCAAGGCGCTCGCCCGCCACGCCGTTACCGCCTGGGATGGTGTGGGCGACGCCGCCGGCAAGCCCCTCCCGCTCTCCCCCGAGGCGGTCGAGCGGCTCATGGACATGGACGAGATGGCCGCCGCCTTCTGGGACCGCGCGACCGGCCCGGTCGCCGCCGTGGCCCTGGAGGGAAACGGCTGAGGGCCCGGGCCGAATGGCACTTCGGCCAGGGCCCTGATTACTGC
>NZ_BDLP01000486.1:0-2726 GCF_001950415.1 Roseomonas sp. TAS13 | reverse complement strand
TCGCCTTACGGTGGAGCTGTGCGTAGATGTGATCAAGAGACAGCGGCGGAGCCGGGTAGCGCAGGCCGGCCAGCCCTGTCTCCAACTGCCGCGACAGCATGGGCGAGCCTGCCGCCAGGCGGAAGACGCGGGCGCGGAGGGAAGCCAGGAGGGGCGAACGGGCGGTCATCATCCGCGTCATCAGGTCCGTGGCGCGGATCACCTGCCGCGCGAGCCCGTGCCGCCGCCCGGCCCAGAGGGCGACGGCCCCCGGTCCCTCGGCGATGGCGGCGGCGAGCGACCAGGCATCCTGGATGCCGAGATTCATGCCCTGCCCGCCAGCCGGCGAGTGGATATGCGCGGCATCCCCCAGCAGCAGGCGCCGGTCGATCTGCATCCGGGGAACCTGCCGCTGGCTGATGCGGAAAAGGTTCCACCAGGAGGGTTCGCCCAGCGTCAGCCCAGGGCGCTGGAAAGGGATCAGGGAGCCCTGCGCGGGCGGCGGCGCGTCCGGCGGCAGCAAGGCGATGGTCCGCCAATGGCCATCGGGCAGGGGAAAGCAGATCAGGGGCGCCGGGCTGTCCGGGAAGACGTGCATCCGGGCGCGGTCGAGCCCTTCCAGAGACAGGTCCGCCAGGACCAGTTGCTGCAGGTAGCGATGCCCGGGAAAGGGGAGGTCCAGGCTGTGCCGCAGGCCACTATGAGCGCCGTCGCAGCCGGCGATCCAGTCCGCCGCCACCCATTCCAGCCGCCCGTCCTGGTGGCGCAGCAGGGCGTTGCCGTTCTGCATCTCCAGGAACTCGGTGCCGAGCTCCGGCGCCGCCCCTGCTTCCGTCAGGAGCCGCTCGGTCTCGTACTGGGGCAGGATCACCATGGACGGGAAGCGCGGATGCACGTGCTGGAAGCGCAGGCGGACTTCCTGGCCGGCGGAGGGAGCGGAGGAGCCGGAGGTGCGGCCGGGGAGGTGGAAGGCCGCCCCTTCCAGCGGATGCGCGGCGGCGAGGAAGCGCTCGGCCAGCCCCAGCCTGTCCAGCACCTCCAGCGTGCGGGCCTGCACGCCCAGGGCGCGGGACCAGCGCTCGGGGCCGGTGCGGCATTCGATCAGGCGGCAGGCGATGCCGCGATGGCGGAGGGCGAGCGCCAGCGTCAACCCGGTCGGGCCAGCCCCGATGATCAGGACGCGCATCGCGTTTCCATCCCTTCGCTCCCCTTATGAATTCGCGGGGAATGACCGTTAGACTGCCACCGCCGGCATGCGGTGGCGACGGGCCGGCGGCGCCGCGCGCCATCGTGAAGGCGGCGCGCCTCCTGTCCAGGGGGCCTTTCCGGAGGGAGGGGAGCCCGGCTGGCCTCGCCGGCTCCGGGCGCCGGCAAGGTCAGGGCCGGGGCGTCACATCCAGCTTGAACCACTTCTCGGACAGCCGTTTCAAAGTGCCGTCCGCCAGGGCGGAGCTGATCGCCTCGTCGAAGCGGGTCTTCAGCGCCGCATCGGACTTGCGCAGGCCGACGCCGATGCCCGTGCCCAGCACGCCGCCGGTGAAGCCCGGACCCATGATGGCGTAATCCGCGAAGTCGGGCTTGCTCAGCGTCTCCTGGAGCGCCGTGCTGTCGGCGATGATCGCATCCAGCCGGCCGGCGGCGAGATCGAGGTCATGCTGCTCGGTGGTCTTGTACAGGCGGATATCGGCCACCGTCGCGAGGTAGCGTTCCGCGAAGGCGGCATGGGTGGTGGAGCCCTGGACGCCCACCGCCTTGCCTTTCAGGGCGGCCTGGATGCGGGCGATGCCCTGTTTCGTCGCTTCGGAACCGTCATCCAGGCTTAGCCGCTGCACGGAGCCGAGGGCGCGGGCGAGATCGGTGCCCTTCTCCACCACGATGCCGTTGCCCAGCGCCACATAGGGGCGGGAGAAGGCAATGGCCTGCTGGCGCTGTTCCGTGATCGACATGCCCGCCATGATCGCGTCGAACTTGCCGGAATTCAGGGCCGGAATCATGCCGTCGAAATCCTGTTGCACGATATTGCAGCGCGCCTGCATGCGGCGGCACAGGTCCTGGGCCAGATCGACCTCGAAGCCGTCCAGCTTGCCGTCCGGGGCGGTGAAGTTCCAGGGCGGGTAGGCGCCCTCCGTGGCGATGCGGAGGGCTGGCTCCTGGGCGCCGGCCGGTGCTGCCGGAGTGCCGAGCAGAAAGGCGCCGAGCAGGATTGCCACGGCCGGTATCGCGCTGGCCGGCTTCCATCCCAAGAACCGACGCTGCATCCGTGCCCCCTTTGTCCATGCGGCCGGGCCCATCCGGCCCTGCTGGAACCGCCTGGAGCACCGGTTGCCGCATGATGCGGGGTCTGCCGGGGTTTGGAAGGGCCGGATGCGGTGAAGGCGGCCGGAAGACGGATTTGTGAGGGGGGCCTCTCCTTCTACGCTGCGGGCATGGGATGGCTGGGCCGGTTCCGAACGACCCGATTCCGGCCGCCCGCTCGGCTGGACGCCGGGGCTCCGAAGTCAAGGTCCGAGCATTGCAATAAATGCATGGCTCGGCCCTCGGTAGGAGTCAGGATCGGGCCTTTACTGTTTTTCGGGTGGCCCGTATAAGCCCGTTCACCGGCGGCGAGGTGCTGTGAAGTGCTTCTGACGCGGGTTTCCTGCCGACAGGTTGGATGTTCACTGGAGGGGATGCTTCCTGGCGAGGGGGTATCTCTGAGGGTGGATGTTCTGTCTCTGAGGTGCGGGAATTGTTCCTTGAAGGTGTGA
>NZ_BDLP01000485.1:0-2743 GCF_001950415.1 Roseomonas sp. TAS13 | reverse complement strand
GCGCATCGGCCAGGAAGCCCGCGATGTCGCCGCGCACGCTGCCGGTCTCCGCCACGCGGTGCGCGGCGAGCAGCGCCTCGGCCTTCGCTTCGCTGCCGGGGCGGACCAGGATGGTGACATGCTCCAGCGGTGCCGGGAGATGCGCGGCCAGCGCCTCCAGCACCGTCGCCGCCATGCCGCCCGCGCCGATCAGGCCGAGGCGCCGCATGGTCAGCGCGCCCCGCCCGCGGCGCCCGCCGGCGGGCCGGCGAAGGCATTGGCGAAGGGGCCGATCTCCGTCATGTCGATCTCCAGCACCCGCGGCCCTTCCTCGGCCAGCGCCGCGTCCAGGGCGGAGGCGAAGTCCTCGACATCGGCGATGCGGGTGTGCGGCATGCCGATGGCGGCGCAGAGCAGGGCGAAGTCCGGGGTGCGCAGGGCGGAGTAGTGGTGCCGCCCGCCATACTGCGCGTCCTGGATGTTCCTGATCACGCCATAGGCCTTGTCGTTCATCAGCACGAAGGCGATCGGCGCCTTCTCCTCCACGGCGCTGATCAGCTCCGCGATGCCGAGCTGTGCGCCGCCGTCGCCCATCAGCGCCACGGTCTTCTCCGCCGCCGCGAGGGAGGCGCCGATGGCCATGGCGATGCCCTGGCCGATGCCGCCGCCCAGCGCGTGCACGCCGAGATTGGGCGCCGCGATCTGGACGTAGCGGTTGCCGAAGGTGCTGTTGGAAATGGTGACGTCGCGCACCCAGGGATGGCGGCCGGCCGGCACGCGCTCCAGCAGCGCATCCGCCACGACCTGGTAGGGGCCGAGATTGGCGCGCAGCGCGCCCTCCGCCTGGGCTCGGGCGATGGTGACGTCGTGCAGAAAGATCCGGTCGGTGTCGAGCTGTTCCGGCAGGCGCTCCAGCAGGCCGCGCAGCGCGGCGCCGGCATCGGCGTGCAGCAGCAGGTCGGCGGCGTAGTTGCGGCCGCCCTGCGCGGCATCGGCGTCGATCTGCACCAGCGGGCGTGGCAGGCGCATGGCGTTGTTGCGCGTCTCGTTGCCGCGCAGGCGGGAGCCGATGACGATCATCAGGTCGCTGCGGTCGTAGATCGCCTGCGCCTCCGGCCCCATGTTGAAGGCGCCCAGACTGTGCGGGCTGCTTTCCGGCACCACGGCGCGCCCGTTGGTGCTGGTGACGACAGCGATGCCGCGCGCGGCGAGCGCAGTGGCCTCCGCCTCCGCCCCGCGCGCGCCGCCGCCGAGCCAGAGCACCGGGCGCTTCGCCGCGCACAGCAGGTCGGCCACGCGGTCCAGCAGCACCGGGTCGGGCTGCGGCCGGTTGATCATCGGCGCGCGGAAGGCCTGGAGCGAGGCGCCGCCTGCCTTCTGCCGCTGCACGTCCACCGGGATCTCCAGCGAGACCGGGCCGGTCGGCGGCGTCAGCGCGGCGCCGGCGGCGGCCTGCAGCATGCCCAGCGCGGCATGGCCGTCCCAGATGCGGAAATAGGCCTTGCTCACCGCCTTCAGCATGTCCGGCTGGCGCGGCACGTCATGGATCGGCGCGCGGTCGCGGTCGGCGAAGGGCAGGTCGATCTGCGTGGTGATGTGCAGCACGCGCGAGCCCGCGGTCAGCGCCTCGGCCTGTGCCCCCGCCGCATTGCCGGCGGCGGTGCCGGTGCTGGTGATGGCGACGCCCAGCCCGCCGGAAACGCGGGCATAGGCGTCGGCCATGTTCATCGCCCCGGCCTCCCCCCGCGCCGGCACGAAGCGGATGCGGCCCTGGGTGGCGAGCGCGTCCAGGATCGGCATGTTGTGGATGGAGATGACGCCGAAGACGATCTCCACGCCGATATCGGCGAGGTAGCGCGCCACCAGCTCGCCCACCGTTTCCGCGAAGGTGGTGGTGCCGGCCGGCTGGGGCGAGAGGGCGGTCTGTGACATGGGAGGCGTCCTCAGAGGAAGCGCGACACGCCGCCCGAGACTTCGAGCTGGGCGCCGGTGACGTAGGAGGCGGCTGGGGAGCCGAGGAAGAGGATGGCGCGGGCGGGCTCCTCCGGCTGGCCGAGGCGGCCGGCGGGGATGCCCTTCTTCGCGGCGAGGCTGGCGAACCAGGCCTCGCGTCCGATGCCGGTCTCGGCATGGGCGGCCTGCCAGCGGCGCTGCCACTGGCCGGAATCCACGAGGCCCAGCAGGATGGAGTTCACCCGGATCGCGGGCGCCAGCTCGGTGGCCAGCGACTTCAGCAGGTTCTGCACGCCCGCCCGCGCGGCGGAGGTGCAGACCATGTGCGGCTCGGGCTGCAGGGCGAGCAGCGAGTTCACGCCGACGATGGCGGCGGCGTCGCTTGCCCGCAGCAGCGGCAGGAAGGCGCGCAGCGGGCGGATCTGGCTGAAGAACTTCAGCTCCAGCTCCTCCCGCCAGGCCTCGTCGGTGGTTTCGGCGAAGGTGGAGACGCGGCCCTGGCCGGCATTGTTCACCAACAGGTCGCAGCGCCCGCGCCAGCCGCGCACGGCCTCGGCGAAGCCCGCCACCTGCGCCCCGTCCAGCACGTCGCAGCGATGGGCGAGGAGGCTCTCTCCGCCGCCCAGCGCCTCGCGCGCCGAGGCCAGGCGTGCCTCGTCCCGCCCGCAGATGGCCACCGAGGCGCCCTCCGCCAGCAGCAGCCGCGCGCAGGCGAGGCCGATGCCGGAGGTGCCGCCGGTCACGACCGCGACGCGGCCCGCGTAGCCCAGGTCCATGGCGCTCAGCCCGCCTTCGCCAAGGGGGCCACGGC
>NZ_BDLP01000484.1:0-2743 GCF_001950415.1 Roseomonas sp. TAS13 | reverse complement strand
CGGCCTGGCCGACCTGCGCGGCAAGCGGGTGGCGGGCAATCGCGGCGGCTGGGGCCAGTTCCTGGTGCGGGCCGCGCTGCAACGGGCCGGCCTGCCCCCGGATGCGGTGGAGCATGTCTTTCTCGGCCCCGCCGAGGCGGCGCTGGCCTTCCGCTCGGGCTCCGTGGATGCCTGGGCGATCTGGGAGCCCTATGTCTCCATCGAGGTGGCGCAGTTCGGCGCCCGGGTGCTGGAGGACGGCACGGGCCTCACCCCCACCGTCAGCTTCCTGGCCGCGCACCGCAACGCGCTGCGCGACCGGCGCGACGCGCTGGCCGACCTGATGCGGCGGCAGCGCCGGGGCTGGGACTGGGCCGCGGCGCACCTGCCGGACTACGCCGCCTACAACGCGAAGCTGACCCGCCTGCCGGAGAAGCCCGTGCAACTGGCCTTCGAGAAGCAGCGGACCCGCGCCGTGCCGCTCGACGGGGCGCTGCTGGCGGAACTGCAGCAGGCGGCCGACCGGGCGGTGGAGTACGGCGTGCTGAAGCAGCGGATCGACGTCACGGCGGCGATCGACAGGGGCTTCCCGCTCGACACGGCGGGGTAGGGCCGGGGCGTCCCGCGTGGCGCCTCAGCCCTTCCGCACGCCCCAGAACATGGTGCCGCTGGCCTGGACCACCCCGTCAAGGCTGCCGCGCATCGCGGCGGGCAGGTTGTAGGAGCCGACCGGGACGAAGGGCACCTCCTCCAGCGCGATGCGCTGCATCCCGGCGCAGATACGCTTCTGCTCCGCGAGGTCGGGCGCCGCGAACCAGGCATCGCGCAGGGATTCCAGCCGCGGGCTGGTCGGCCAGCCGAACCAGCCGCCCTTGCCGTTGCCGCGCAGCGGGAAGTGGCTGCCGGGATTGCTCAGGCTGAGCCCGGCCCAGGAGGTGCAGAAGACGTTCCAGCCCCCTTCGGCGGCCGGCTTGTCGCTGGCCCGCCGCCCGACCAGCGTGCCCCAGTCCATGCTCTGGAAATCGACGTTGATCCCGATCTGCCGGAACAGGCTCTGCCCCACCTGGGCGATCGGCACCAGCGCCGCCTGGTCCGAGGCGGACATGAAGACCACCGGCTCGCCCTTGTAGCCGCTCTCGGCCACCAGCTTCCGCGCCAGGGCGAGGTCGCGCTTTCCCGTCAGCACCTCCATCCCCGCATCGCCGGCCATGGGCGTGCCCGGGGTGAAGACGCCCGTCGGCACGGTCATCAGGTCGGTCTGGTCGCCGACCACGGCGCTCATGAACTCCGCCTGGTCGATGGCCGGCAGGATCGCGCGCAGCAGCTTCGGGTTGTCGAAGGGCGGCTGGGTGTGGTTCAGCGCGATCACGCCCGGCGTGGGCAGGGAGGAGGTGGAGACCAGCTTCACCCCCGGCTGCCGGCGCAGCGTGGGGAGCAGGTCGAAAAGCGGACTTTCCAGCCAGTCCACCTCGCCCTGTTGCAGCGCGTTGGCGGCGGTGGCCGGGTCGGGGATGACGCGCCATTCGACCCGCGCGACATTCGCCACCTTGCCGCCGGCCCAGAAGGAGGGCGGCTCCTGCCGCGGCTGGTACTTCGCGAAGCGCTCCCAGGCGGAAAAGGAGCCGGAAACGCGCTCTCCCGGCAGGTAGCGGAAGGGGCCGCTGCCAATGGCGTCGGTGACCTGGGCGAAGGCGTCCACCTTCGCCTGGCGCTCCGGCATGATCATGCAGATATCCGGCCCGCCCAGGGCGAAGGTCATCAGCGGGAAGGGCGATTTCAGCCGGATGCGGAAGCGCCGGTCGTCCAGTGCGGCGATCTCCTGGGTCAGCGCGAGGAGCTGCTGCCCGAAGCCCTTGCGCCTGCCCCAGCGGTTGATGGAGGCGACGCAGTCGATGGCGCGGACCGGCTCGTCGTCGTGGAAGACCAGCCCATCCCGCAAGGTGAAGGTCCAGCTCAGCCCGTCATCCGAAACCTCGTGGCCCGCCACCATCTGCGGCCGCGGCGTCAGGGATGCATCGATGCCGTACAGCGTGTCGTACACCATCATCCCGTGGTTGAAGGCGACGGTCGCGGTGGTCCAGACCGGATCGAGGCTCGACAGGTCGGCCTGCGGCACGAAGCGGAGCGTGCTGGCCGGCGACGCCGCCAGGGAAGGACGGGTCAGGCCGGAGCCCGCCGCCAGGGCCACGCCGCCCGCCAGCAACTGCCTGCGCCGCATCGCTCGCTCCCTCCGGATCGCCACGGGCCGAGCTTGGCGGTGCGAAGGCGCTGGAAGCCAGCGGAATAGGGCTGTGCCCCGGCATCATCGAGGCCGGTGGCGGCTCCGGTTGGCGCCGTCTTGTGCAGGATGGCACCATCCCCCGGGCGTCCGCCCCGAAAGCGGGCGGGCAGCGCATCGGGATGTCCTCCGGCACCATCGGCGGCGGGCTCTCAGCCCGGTGCGCCGCCCGCCTGATCCAGCGCCGCCCGGAGCCGGCCATGCTCCGCTTCCGCCAGCGGCAGGATCGGGCGCGGCGGCTCGGCCCGGCAAAGGCCGAGGAGCCCCGCGGCGGCATAGACCACGCGCAGGCTGCCGAACTGGCGGAACAGGGCCCAGAGCGGCGCCAGCTTCGCCTCCAGCCGCGCCACCTCCGCCACATCGCCCGCCTGCGCCGCCCGCATCAGGGCCAGGGCCTGCACCGGCAGCAGCCCGCCCAGGACGCTGTACCAGGCCGCGCCGCCCGCCAGCACGGAGGCAGGCGCGTTCCAGTCGCCGCTGTAGCCG
>NZ_BDLP01000483.1:0-2753 GCF_001950415.1 Roseomonas sp. TAS13 | reverse complement strand
CCGCCATGGCGCGCGACTTGACCGGAACGGACCGGCCTCCGCATAAGGCGCCCATGTCCAGGCGGCACACAGCGCGAATTACCCGCCCGGCCCTCGGCTGAGGGCCGGGTTCCCCTTGTCCTTCGCGCCTTCCCCCGCCATTGCCATGGCCGACCGCCCGGAACTGCCCCGATGAACGACGCCCCCACCCCCGACACCGTCCCCGCCCGGGACTGGCGCGACACGGTCTTCCTGCCGCGCACCTCCTTCCCGATGAAGGGCGACCTGCCGAAGCGCGAGCCCGGCTGGCTCGGCCGCTGGAAGGAGACCGGGCTGCGCGACCGCCTGCGTGCCCAGTCCGCCGGGATGCCGAAATTCGTGCTGCATGACGGCCCGCCCTATGCGAACGGGCCGCTGCATATCGGCCACGCCCTGAACAAGATCCTGAAGGACGTGATCAACCGCGGCGCCCAGATGTCGGGCAAGGACGCGAACTACGTCCCCGGCTGGGACTGCCACGGCCTGCCGATCGAGTGGAAGGTCGAGGAGGAGTACCGCAACCCCAAGGGCAAGTACCGGGGCGGCGTGGACAAGGACCAGGTGCCCATTCTCGACTTCCGGGCCGAGTGCCGCGCCTATGCCGGCCACTGGCTGAACGTGCAGCGGGAGGAGTTCCAGCGCCTGGGCGTGCTCGGCGACTGGGAGCATCCCTACGCCACGATGAACTTCTCCTCCGAGGCGGTGATCGCGGGCGAGATCGGCAAGTTCCTGCTGAACGGCTCGCTCTATCGCGGCCTGCGCCCGGTGATGTGGAGCCCGGTCGAGAAGACCGCCCTGGCCGATGCCGAGGTCGAGTACCACGACCATACCAGCCCGACGCTGCACGCCCTTTTCCGCGTGCTGCGCTCGCCGGCCGAGGCGGCGGCGGGCGCCAGCGTGGTGATCTGGACCACCACGCCCTGGACCATGCCGGGCAACCGCGCCGTCGCCTATGGCGAGGAGATCGACTACGCCCTGCTGCATGTGGAAGGGGTGGCCGAGGGCTCGCTGCTGAAGGTCGGCGAGAACCTGCTGGTCGCCCTGCCGCTGCTGGAAAGCTTCGCGAAGGAGGCCGGCCTCGGCGCCCATTCCATCCGCCGCGTCTTCAAGGGCGCGGAGCTGGCGGGCACCGTGCTGGCGCACCCGCTGCGCGGCTGGGCGCCCGCGGAGGGCGGCTACGACTTCGACGTGCCGCTGCTGCCGGGCGATTTCGTCACCGCCGATGCGGGCACGGGCTTCGTCCACATCGCTCCGGGCCATGGCGAGGACGACTTCAACCTCGGTCGCCAGTTCGGCCTGCCGGTGCCGGAAACGGTGAACGACGACGGCACCTATTCGGTGCAGTCGCCGGGCTTCACCGGCATCCATGTCTTCAAGGCGCATGAGCCCGTCTGGGCCGCGATGGAGAGCATGGGCACGCTGGCCGCGAAGGGCTCGCTGCGGCATTCCTACCCGCATTCCTGGCGCTCCAAGAAGCCGGTGATCTTCCGCGCCACGCCGCAGTGGTTCATCGCCATGGACGACGGCAACCAGATCCGCGCCAAGGCGCTGGACGCGCTGGCCGTCACCCGCTTCGTGCCCGAGGTCGGGCGCAACCGCATCACCTCCATGGTCGCCGCCCGGCCGGACTGGTGCATCAGCCGCCAGCGCGCCTGGGGCGTGCCCATCCCGGTCTTCGTGGAGAAGCGGACCGGCGAGCCGCTGCGCGATCCGGCGGTGCTGGAGCGCGTGGTCTGCGCCTTCCGCGAGGAAGGGGCCGATGCCTGGTACAAGCCCGGCGCCGCGCAGCGCTTCCTGGGCAACGGCCGGAACCCGGACGACTACGAGCAGGTGATGGACATCGTGGACGTGTGGTTCGAGTCCGGCTCGACCCATGCCTTCACCCTGACGCCGGAGCGTGGCCTGCCCTTTCCGGCGGATCTCTACCTGGAGGGGTCGGACCAGCATCGCGGCTGGTTCCATTCCTCCCTGCTGGAAAGCATCGGCACCCGGGGGGTGGCGCCCTACAAGGCGCTGCTGACGCATGGCTTCACGCTCGACGAGTCCGGGCGGAAGATGTCCAAGTCGCTGGGCAACGTCACCGCCCCGCAGGAAGTCACCAAGAAGTACGGCGCCGACATCCTGCGCCTCTGGGTGATGAACGCCGACACCACCGAGGACCAGCGCATCGGCCCGCGCATCCTGGAGCAGACGGCGGAGCTCTATCGCCGCCTGCGCAACACGCTGCGTTGGCTGCTGGGCAATCTCGACGGCTTCTCCGAGGCCGAGCGCGTGCCCCATGCCGAGCTGCCGGAGCTGGAGCGCTGGGTGCTGCACCGGCTGACCCAGCTCGATGCCCGCATCCGCGGGGCGGTGGAAAGCTATGACTGGTCCGGCGTGGTGCCGGAGATCCATGCCTTCTGCGCCGCCGATCTCTCGGCCTTCTATTTCGACATCCGCAAGGACAGCCTCTACTGCGATGCGGCGGACAGCCCGCGCCGCCGGGCCGCCCGCACCGTGCTGGACGTGCTGCACCGCTGCCTCGCCACCTGGCTGGCGCCGGTCCTGCCCTTCACGGCGGAGGAGGCCTGGCTGGCCCGCTTCCCATCCGAGACCGACTCCGTCCATCTCCAGCTCTTCCCCGAGGTCCCGGCGGAATGGCGGGACGAGGCGCTGGCCGCCAGATGGGCGCGGGTGCGCGAGCTGCGCGGCGCTGTCTCTTGATCACATCTACGCACAGCTCCACCGTAAGGCGA
>NZ_BDLP01000482.1:0-2765 GCF_001950415.1 Roseomonas sp. TAS13 | reverse complement strand
CCTTACGGTGGAGCTGTGCGTAGATGTGATCAAGAGACAGTGTCAACGCGGCGCATGAGGAGCTGCTGGCCGGGCGCATCCGCGCCGAGTTCCCGGACCTGCCGCTCAGCCTGTCCTCCGAGGTGAGCCCGGAGATCCGCGAATACGAGCGCAGCTCGACCACCGTGCTGAACGCGCTGCTGATGCCGGTGGTGGGGCGCTACCTCGCCCGGCTGCAGCAGCGCATGGTGGAACGCGCGCTGGCGGCGCGGCTGCTGCTGGTGCAGTCCAATGGCGGCGTCTGCTCGGCGGAGATGGCGTCGCGGCAGCCGGTGCGGCTGCTGCTGTCCGGCCCCAGCGGCGGGGCGCTCGCCACCATGCGCGCTGCCGAGGCGCTGGGCCGGCCGAACCTCGTCGGCGCGGACATGGGCGGCACCTCCTTCGACATCTGCGTGGTGCAGGGCGGGCAGGTCACGCTGATGACCCAGGGCGAGATCGACGGCCTGCCGGTGCGCCTGCCGATGATCGAGATCCGCACCATCGGCTCCGGCGGCGGCTCCCTCGCGGCGGTGGATTCCGGCGGGCGGCTCACCGTCGGGCCGCGCTCGGCGGGCTCCTTCCCTGGTCCCGTCTGCTACCGCCGGGGCGGCACCGAGCCGGCGGTGACGGATGTGAACATCGCCCTCGGGCGGCTGGACGGGCGTTTCTTCCTGGGCGGCGCCATGGCGCTGGACACGGAAGGCGCCCGCGAGGCCATCGCCGCGAAGGTGGCGCGGCCCCTGGGGCTGGAAACGGATGCGGCGGCGGAAGGGGTGCTGACCGTGGTCAACAACGCGCTCGCCTCGGCGGCGCGGCTCAGCCTCTTCGAGAAGGGGCTCGACCCGCGCGACTTCAGCCTGCTCTCCTTCGGCGGCGCGGGCGGGCTGCACGCCATCCCCGTGGCCGAGGAGCTGGGCATCGGCGAGGTGATCTTCCCGGCGGATGCCAGCACCTTCTCCGCCTTCGGCATCCTGCATTCCAACATCGTGCACGACGTGGCGCGCAGCCGGGTGATGCCGGCCGTGGCGGGGAACCTGCCCCGCATCGCGGAAAGCTGCGCCGCCCTGCGGGAGCAGGGCGACGCGCTGCTGGCCGCGGATGGCGTGCCGGACTTCCCCGGGCCATTGGCGGGTGTCCTGGCGGGCATGGACTGGGTGGCGGAACACCGGCCGGACCTGCCGTGGCTGGTGTCCCTGCCGGGCGACAACCCCTTCGCGCCGCCCGATCTCGTCGCGCGCCTGCATATCGCGCGGGAGGCCGCCGGGACCCCCATCGCCTGCGCGGCCTCCGGCCCGCACCGCCATCCGCCTGTGGCGCTGTGGCCCGTCGCGCTGCGCGGAGAGCTCCGGAGCAGCCTTCTGGCGGGGGAAAGGCGGGTCGGGGCCTGGGCCGCGCGCTGGGGCTGCGCCCTGGCCACCTGGGAGGCGGGGCCCGGCGATCCGTTCTTCAATGCCAATACGCCGGAGGAACTGGCGGAGGCCGAGCGGCGCATCCTGGGGTGAGGCGGCCCCGGGGGCGGGCCTCCGAATGGTGGGCCGTGCCGGGCCGTGGGCGTGGCCTTTGGACGCATGGGGCTCCGGCAGGGTTTTCGGGGGCTGGGCGGAGGCAAGGGTGACTGGGCCGTCGCTATCCGGGAGGCCAGGGTCTTTCACTTCCGTGCCGTTTCAGGGTTTTGGTGTTTTAGGTTTTTAGTCCTTTATCTGTCGGGATGGGGACCATGGCTTCGCTTTGCGTGGTGAATGGGTGCCATTGAGGCCTTGCCTTGCGGGGCCACAGTATCGAGGCGGGAGGTGCGCGGAGGGTGCGGGCCTTCCGTGGCACCGGGAGCCGGTGCTGTCGGGCAGGCGGAACCCAGGCTATGACTTTATTCCTATAGCGTGGCGCGGGCGGAGAAGCAAGAGGCACTCCATGGACCGGCGTGGTTCATGGCCCGTGTCAGAACAGCCCGGCGAAGGGCAGCACCAGGATGCGGTCGCCCGGCGCGACATCGCCCATGTCTTCCGGCAGCTCGGCGAAGGCGTCGCTTTGCAGCAGCGAGGCGATCTGCCCCGCCCCTGCCCGCCCCGGCTTGCGGGCCACCGGACCGTCCGGCCCCGCCTCCACCGCCACGCGCAGGTATTCCCGCCGCCCCGGCAGCTTGCGGTGGCTGAAGCCGGCGCGCAGCTCGAAACGCGGCAGCGGCTTCGGCGCGGCCCCGGCGAGGTGCAGGGCCAGGGGACGCGCGAGGTGCAGGAAGCCGAGCAGCGCGGCGACCGGATTGCCCGGCAGGCCCATGACGGGGCGGCCCTCCACCACCCCCATCGCCAGGGGACGCCCCGGCTTCACCGCCAGCCGCCAGAAGGCGAGGCTCCCCGTTGCCTCCATGGCCCGGCGGACATGGTCCTCCTCGCCCGTGCTCACGCCGCCGGATGTCAGTAACATGTCATGCGAGAGCGCAGCCTCGCGCAGCGCTGCCTCGGTCTCCCCGCGCCGGTCGGGCAGCAGGCCGAGATCCACCGCCTCCACCGGCAGGTTCGCCAGCAGGGACAGCAGCATGAAGCGGTTGCTGTCATGCGCCTGGGCCGGGCCGAGCCGCCCGCCGGGCGGCACCAGCTCGCTGCCCGTGCTGAAGACGCCCAGGCGTGGGCGCCGCGTCACGGGAAGGGCCGCCAGGCCCAGTGCCGCCGCCAGGGCGATCTCGGGGGCCGCGACCAGCCGCCCCTTCGGCAGGGCCAGGGCGCCCGTCGGCAGGTCCTCCCCGGCGTGGC
>NZ_BDLP01000481.1:0-2774 GCF_001950415.1 Roseomonas sp. TAS13 | reverse complement strand
CTTACGGTGGAGCTGTGCGTAGATGTGATCAAGAGACAGGGTCGTGCGTGACCATGATGAAGCCGGCGCCGGTCTCGCGTTGCAGGGCGCGGAGCTCGAAGCCGGTGCGCTCGCGCAGGTTGGCATCGAGGGCGGCCAGGGGCTCGTCGAGCAGCAGCAGGCGCGGGCGGCGGGCCAGTGCGCGGGCCAGGGCAACGCGCTGGCGCTGGCCTCCGGACAGCGCGTCTGGGCGGCGCCTTTCCAGCCCCTGGAGATGCAGCAGGGCCACGAGGCGTTCCACGCGCTGCGCGACGGCCGCACGCCCCTGCCCTTCCCGGCGAAGCCCATAGGCGATGTTGTCGAAGACGCTGAGATGCGGAAACAGCGCGTAGGACTGGAACATCATGTTCACCGGGCGCCGGTGCGGCGGCAGCGGGGTGAGGTCGGCGCCGTCCAGCAGCACGCTGCCGGAATCCGGCCGCTCGAAGCCCGCGACCACGCGCAGCAGCGTGGACTTGCCGGAGCCGGAGCCGCCCAGCAGGGTCAGGAACTCGCCCGCCGGCATGGCGAGGTCCAGCCCGTCCAGCGCCGCCAGCGCGCCGAAGCGGCGGGTGAGGCCGGACAGGCGCAGCAGCGGTGCGCTCAACGTCCGGCCTTGAAGCGGGTCCAGAGCCGGGCGCGGGCACGCTCGGCGGCAGGGGGCGGGGCGGTGACGGTGAAGGTGCGGGCGATCGTCTCGGGCGACGGGATGACGTTGGGATCGGCGAGAACCGCCTGGCTGAGATAGGGGCGCGAGGCGGGCACCGCATTGGGATAGCGCACCTGGTTGGTGACGCCGGCGATGACCTCGGGCCGCAGCAGGAAGTCAATGAAGCGCTGCGCGTCCTCCGGATGCGGCGCGTCGGCGGGAATGGCCAGCATGTCGAACCAGAGCTGCGCGCCCTGCCTCGGCTGCACATAGGTCAGCCCCTCGGCACGGCCCGCCGCCTCGGCCCGGACGCGCGCCTGGATGACGTCGCCGGAATAGCCGAAGACGGCGCAGTACTCGCCATTCGCCAGCGCGTCGGCGAGGGCGCCGGAGGAGATGATGGCGCGCACATGCGGGCGGATGGCCAGCAGCGTCTTCTCCGCCGCCGCGAGGTCCTCGGCCGTGCCGGAATTCGGCTCCTTTCCGAGCCAGTGCAGCACCGAGGGGATGACGTCGATGCCGCTGTCCATGAAGGCGATGCCGCAGCCGGCGATGCGCTTCGCGTTTTCCGGCCTGAGCAGCAGGTCGAGGCTGTCGAGCGGCGCGTCGGGCGCCAGGGCGCGGATCTTCTCCGGACGCAGGCCCAGGCCGATCGTGCCCCAGAGATAGATGGCGCCATGCGCGTTGCCGGGATCGCTGCTGGCGACGCGCTGGAGCAGCGCCGGGTCCTGGTTGGCGAAGCTCGTGATCTGCGCGCGGTCGAGCGCGCGCAGGGCCTTGGCGCGGACGAGGCGGGCGAAGGTGGGCTCCGAGGTCGGGACCACCACGTCATAGCCCGACCGGCCGGCGGACAGCTTGGCCTCCAGCGTTTCCAGGCTGTCGAAGACGTCGTAGCGGACCTGGATGCCGGTTTCCGCCTGGAAGCGCTCGATGGCCTTCGGGTCGATGTAGTCGGTCCAGTTGTAGACGTTGATCACGCGTTCCTGCGCCCGGGCCGCCGGGACGAGGGCCAGCGCGGCCAGCAGGGGCAGGAGGAGGCCGAGGGCGAGGGCGAGGCGGCGTGGGCGCACGGGCAGGCGCATGAGGCGTTGTGGCTCCGTGGTCGGGGGATGCGGGGCGAGCGTAGAACAGCGGCGAGGCGGGCGGAACAGTGCGTGTCATAGGAATAAATTCGTTGACATGAGGATTTTATTCCTCTAGGGAGAAGCGGCCAACGGGCGAGCCATGTCCGCCCGGCACCCCCCTCACCCGCCGCTGCCCACCTTTTCCGACGGAGCGCGCCCGCGCGCCGGCCGGGGCGCGGGCGCGCGGCTTTCCGTCCAGGGAGCGCCGATGTCCTTCGATGCCAGTTCGCTTACCGCACTGGTCAGTGCGGGCTCCTTCTCGATCTGGGACTACCGCACCGGCGACAGCCGGGCCGCCGTGCTGGCGAGCGGATATTTCGCGGCCGCCACGGACCGGCTGCTGCCGGGGCATGTGGTGATCCTGCATTCGGCGGATGGGATGTCCTTTCTGCCGATGCGCGAGGCGGGCGCCGTGGGCAACGGGCTGGTGCTGGATTCGGTCTCCGCGCCCCTGCGTCTGAGCCGCACGGCAGCCGGCCGCTTCGGCATCGCGGTCACCGCCCGCATGTCCTGACCCTTCCGGACTGATCCCCGGCGGGTCCGCCACGCCTTCCGGGGCTTTGCCCATCCCATCCCGCATGTCCGGGCGCACGGCCATCCACGGCGCGCCCCGCCTCGCTGTGCCGCAAGAGGAGATCGCATGGCCTTCGCGAGCCCCAGCCTGCTCACGCTCGCCAGCACGGGCAGCATGACGCTCTGGTACTACAGGACCGCCGACACGCGGAGCGCGGTGCTGGCCACCGGCTACTTCGCCGCGGCCGCCGGGCTGCGAGAAGGCGACGTGATCCTGCTGCAGAGCGGCGACGGGCTCTCGCTGCTGCCGGTCCGGACGGGCAGGGCGGTGGGCGCCGGGCTGGTGCTGGACACGGGCACGGCGCCGCTGGCCCTGTCGCGGCAGGGGACGATGCGCTTCGGCCTGGGCGTCACGGCGCTGCCGGTGCTGCGCGCGATCCGCATCGATGCCGTCGCCTCCCCCATTCCCT
>NZ_BDLP01000480.1:0-2775 GCF_001950415.1 Roseomonas sp. TAS13 | reverse complement strand
ACGCCTCGGGCAGCAGCACCAGATAGGGCGCAACCAACGCCCATTCCTCATCAGATACGTCGGACGGATAGGACTTGCGGGTCATCCCGCAAATCTGGCCCTCACGTCAGTCCACAACAGCCTCTAGGCGCGAGACGAACTTCTCCCCGTCCTTGGTGAGTGACAGTTGCTTGTGGCGCCGATCCATGATGTCCGGACGGCTATCCAAGAAGCCCAGGCCGGGCTGCCCATGCAGCTTGACTTCGGACAGTTCCGCGATGTTCCGCGATGAGACGGAAGGGGACATCTCCATGTCCTTAGCCAGATCGCTCTGCCGAATGTCGGGGTTCTGAGCCACCTTGAGCAAAACCATGAGATTTTCCACGGTCATCGTGGGGTGGCTCTTCCTCACGATGCCGAGGACCGCGAGGATACTACCTAATGATTTCGACTTCGGGACTGTCGCAAGCATTTCCTTCGCCCTTTGCTACCGCTCGACTGAGCGTAATTTCGAGTCTCCAGAGCCAAATCTGCCACGCATTCCGTAAATGTTGCAAGAACGCGAACATCGCCATTTCAGGACGGTTCCATTGTGCGAAGATTTCGATCCTGCCAAATTGGTAGAACCATGCGCTCATTTTGATGCGCGCCCCCTTGGCGCCCTGTGCTTTAAAGTAACGTGATTGTTATATCACGCTACTATAGCAGGAACATCCACAGATACTTCCATCTATACGTGTGTACTGCGGCTTTGCTTTGCCAAATAAATATCGTCAGCCCGCGTATCGGCGCTTTTCGTCTCTATTTTTGGATATCGACTCGTGCGGCGATCACGGGCGGATGTGCGTGACGGGAAATGGCGGGCGGAGGGCATCCAGACCTGACAGTCCGGAAGTTCGCATCCCTCCGCCCGTCCCACCACGGGACACCCTTGCGGGCGCCTGACGGTTACTTGCGAGCCGTCGAGGAGTCCACCAGCAAACCATGGCCGGTGGACGCCCAGGCGGTTCGTTACGCTTGCCGCGTCCGCCCAGGGTACTTGTGCCCGCGTCCCGCGGGGAGATCCGCACCGTGTGGCCCGCCCTTGGACACATGCTGGAAAGGCCGTTTCTCACGCCGGAATCTCGACCAGTGGTTAATTTTCCCGACAGCGGCACACTTTTCAGTAGCTTCTTGGAGGCATCCGCCCGGCTGTGGCATGCTGGCCCGATCCCTGGCCTGCGACGATCCGCCACCTGCCAGCCATGCTGCGGAGCCCTCTTCTCCCTTGGTCGCCTCCCTGTCCGATCCGAACCTGTCCCTTGCCCGGACCGAGCAGCTGGTGCTCTTCGCCGCCGGGGACCCGCAAGGGGGGGCGCGGCTGGCCCTGCGACGGGAGGCGGTGCGGGAGCTGCTGCCCCTGCCGCGCCTCTGGACCCCGCCCGGACTGCCGCGGCTCCTGGCCGGCTTCCTGAACCTGGGGGGAGAGGCGGTGGCGGTGCTGCGCCTGTCGCGCCTGCTGGAGCCGGAGGCGGCGTTGCCGGCGGAGGATGATGCCGCGACCGGCATCTACCGGCACCTGATCCTGCTCGGCCACGGGCGGGAGCGCCTCGCGCTGCTGGTGGACCGGGTGCTGGACGTGGTGCGGGTGCCGCGGGAAAGCCTGCAGCCGCTGCCGGCGGAGCAGAGCCTGAATGGCTGTGCCGAGGCCGAGGTCTCACTGCCCGACGGCTTCGCCCGCCTCCTGGCACCGGAGCGGCTGCTGATGGAACGCGAGCGCGCCACCCTGGCGGAACTGGAAGGGCAGGCCCGGCGCCGCCTGGAGGAATGGGCCGCGCGGTCATGAGCGCCCACCCCGGCCCGCCGTCGCTGCTGCCGGACGCGGCCTTCCTCGAACTCAAGGGCCGCATCATCCGGCGCACCGGGCACTTCTACTACCAGGACAAGGACGAGCTTCTCTGGGAACGCCTGCTGCGCCGGATGCGCGCCACGGCCTCTTCCTCCAGCGAGGCCTATCTCCGCCGCCTGGACGATCCCGCGCATGGCGAGGCCGAATGGTCGGCGCTGGAAGCCGAGATCACCATCGGCGAGACCTTCTTCTTCCGCTACGCGGAGCAGTTCGCCGCCCTGCGGGAACGCATCCTGCCCGAGCTGATCCGGCGCAACCGCGCGACGCGGCAGCTGCGGATCTGGAGCGCCGGCTGCGCCACCGGGGCGGAGCCCTATTCCATCGCGATCCTGCTGCACCGCCTGCTGGGCCGGGAGATCGGCGACTGGCGCTGCCGCATCCTGGGCACCGACATCAACGAATCCTTCCTGGCCGCGGCCCGGGAGGCCCGCTTCAGCGCCTGGGCGCTGCGCAGCCTGCCGGCCGAGGAAAGGGCGCAGGACTTCCTGCCCGACCCGTCCGGACGAAGCTGGCGGCTGCGGCCGCCCTTCCGCTCCCTGGTGCGGTTCGAACGGCACAATCTCCTGTCCCTGCTGGACCCCGCCGCGCCGCTGGACCTGAGCGGCTTCGACCTCATCCTGTGCCGCAACGTGCTGATCTATTTCCACCCCGACACCGTGGCACGGCTGGTCCGCGCCATGGGGGAGAGGCTGGCGCCGGAAGGCTGGATGCTGCTGGGCCATGCCGAACCCAACCCGGCCTTCGCCGCCTTCCTGTCGGTGGAGCAACTGCCGGGCACCGTTGCCTACCGCCGCCGCCCCGCGGCACCCGCCCTCCCGCCCCAGGCGGCACCCGGAGCCGGTGGAGAGGAAGCACCGGCCTGGGCGCTGTCTCTTGATCACATCTACGCACAGCTCCACCGTAAGGCG
>NZ_BDLP01000479.1:0-2784 GCF_001950415.1 Roseomonas sp. TAS13 | reverse complement strand
GCGGCGATCGGCATGACGGCCTCCGCACTCATGGCTACCCGCGCCTCGGTGGGCGTACGGTAGCCGACGCCTGAGTTCAGGCGCTGCCTATTATAGAACACCTCGACGTAGTCGAACACCGCCGCCTCCGCGCGGGTGCGGAAGTGGGCCTGGTGGATGTGCTCCTTCTTGAGCGAGGCGAAGAAGCTCTCCATGGGCGCGTTGATGCTCCTATGTTGGTCAAGGGCCATTTGAGACTGCGGACTGAGCGGTTGGCCTGCAGAGACTATTGAAAATTTCCCGGGCGATGTACCGCTTCAGGCAGCGTCGGATCTCCCGAAGGGACTTGCCCTCGGCTGTTCGACGATGGACATAGGCTTTCGTTTCGGGATGGGAGCGCATCCGGACAACGGCCACGCGGTGCAGCGCAGCGTTGGCTCGCCGGTTGCCGCCCCTGTTGAGACGATGGCGGGTGGTCTTGCCGCTGGATGCAGGGATGGGACAAACGCCGCAGAGCTTGGCGAAGGCGGCCTCTGAGCGGATACGCTCGGGATTGTCGCCAAGGACGATAAGCATCTCCGCGATCGTGCCAACGGCGATGCCCGGCGCCGCCATTAAGGCCGATGCCTGGCGGCGAACCAGCCTTTCGAGCGCATCGTCGAGTTCGCGGATCTCGGCGGCGAGGGTGAGCCAGCGCCGGGCCAGCATGCGCAGTGCCGTCTTGGCCGAGGCTGTTGTTGAAGTCATAGGGCCGGGACGCAAGGCCGCGAGCGCCCGGATCAGGGTCATCGGGCCGGTCACGGCGATGAACGCTTCGCGCAGCGGCTGCGGCGCGTTGACGATGAGGGTCTTCAGCGTGACCATCGTCTGCGTGCGAGCCTTCAGCGCGGTGTCGCGGGCGATCTTCAGATGCCGGATCATCTCGACATTCCCATCCCCGGACTTGGGGGACGTGTTGGCCTCGCCGGCCAGAACGGCGCGGGCGGCGGCCTCGGCATCGATCGTGTCGCTCTTGCCGTGCTGGCGCCGGAGCCGACGGTTCGCGCGATCGACCTCAATGACGCGGTACCCTTGGGATACGAGCGCCCGGCTCAGGCCTGCGCCGTAGGAGCCGGTGCCCTCGATGCCGAAGGCCCGGATGGACCCGCAAGCGACGGCCCAGCGAACGAGCTGCCGGTATCCCGTCGCTGTTGCGGGGATCGAGAGGGTGCCGAGATGCGCACCGAACCCGGTGATCGCGACGGCGATGTGAACATCCTTGTGGGTGTCGACGCCGATGATGATCGCATCGGATGGGGTGGAATGCATGTCGGTCCTCCGGGTAGCGGGAAGCCCGAGGCTGCGCTTTGATGGGACAGGACTGTGATGGGATGGCTGTCCCTCAGGCTCCTATGAAGTCACGCATCGAAGCGGCGCCGGGCGCAGCCTGGAGGACCGGCAGATCAACGCCATGACACGAGGTTGCTCTGTTGAAACCTTCTGATTGAGGGCAGCGCTGGGAGGGTCGAGTTCTGGACGCGAGGTTCTCGATGCGCAGCATGACGAAGTCGGCGATACGGGTGGCACGCGAGGCCTTGGCCGCTGGGCGCCGAACCTTCCCGGCCTACGGCAGCCGGACCTCGCGGCACGACTTCACCCAGGCCCAGCTCTTCGCCTTGCTAACGCTGCGTAAGCGAAGCGTAGAGGCCCGTCTTTCGTCGTAGGCGGTGAATGTGCTGGGTCAGCCTGAGGCTGGGAGCTTCGAGCCGATATTATGGTCGACGTTAATGACGACGCGAAGGCTGGCGGGTATCGCCGGCTTGAGGTGCTGACGGGGCCTGGTCGCCGACGGAAGTGGTCGGATGACGATAAGGCGAAGGTCGTGGCGGAGACGCTCGAGCCCGGCGCGGTCGTGGCCGAGGTTGCGCGTCGCTGGCAGATCTGTCCGCAGCAGGTTTTCACCTGGCGGCGGGAGATGCGGGCTGGGATTGCCGTCCCGCTGGATTTCGTACCGGTCGTCGTAGAGACGGCGGCGTCCAAGCCTGAGCCCGCGGTCGCGCCGAACCGCAGCACGCCCGTGGTCGAGGTCAAGCTTGCCGGCGCTGTGCTGCGTATAACGCCGGGCACCGACGAGGCCTTGCTGACGATGGTGCTGCGGGCGATCCAGGCGTCCGCGGCGTGATCGCGCTGCCGGCCGGCGCGCGGATCCTGCTGGCGAGCAAGCCAGTAGATTTCCGCAAGGGCGCGCACAGCCTGGCGGCGCTGGCCGTCGAGGTGCTGGGCGCGGATCCATTCTCCGGCGTAGTGCTGGTATTCCGCTCCCGCCGCGCTGACCGGATCAAGATCCTGGTCTGGGACGGCAGCGGCTTGGTCCTCGTCTGGAAGCAGCTTGGGGGCGGCGCGTTCCGCTGGCCGGCGATCGTGGATGGCGTGCTGCGTCTGACGCCGGTGGAGTTCGCCGCGCTGTTCGACGGCATCGACTGGCGATGCGTGCAGGCGCCGCGGGAGATTCCCAAGCCAAGCGCGCATGCATAGAATCGTTGTGCGATGCGCGACGCGGATGACGACACGCCGAGCTTGCCGGAAGATCCCGCGGCGCTGCGCGCACTATTGCTGTCGGTCATCGCCGAGCGCGACAGCCTGGCCGTTGAGCGCGACGAACTGGCGGCCCGGAATGAGCGCCTCCACCACCTGCTGCTGAAGCTCAAGCGTCGGCAGTTCGGGGCGAAGTCGGAGCGGCTGCCCGAAGATCAGCTGCTGTTCGCCTTCGAGGAGAGCGAGGCGACGCTGGCCGGCAACGCGGCCGAGGCGGGTAAGGCCTCGCCG
>NZ_BDLP01000478.1:0-2785 GCF_001950415.1 Roseomonas sp. TAS13 | reverse complement strand
AGCGCTCGGAGATCACGGTCGAGGCCTTCGGCGAGAGCCGTCCGCTGGTGCCGACCGCCGACGGCGTGCGCGAGCCGCAGAACCGCCGCGTGGAGATCGTCCTGCGCTGATCGCGCAGACGCTCCAGGCATCGTTTCGGGAAGGGGGCCGGTCCGCGAGGACCGGCCCTTCTTCTTTGCGCGCGTCCCCGGACGTCAGGCATGAAAAAGGGCGCCCGGAGGCGCCCTCTTCATGATCCCCGCCCCGCTGGCCGCCGACCCCTCGGCAGCCCCTGGCGACAAGAGGCTCGTCAGTGCTTCTTGGTGGTTGCCGAGACCTTGCGGACCTGCGGCTTGCCCGACGACACCGCCGGGCGGGTCACCGCCGCGGTGGTGGTGGCGCATTCCGGCCGGCCATGCGGGTTCGACAGGTTGTTGGCGACCGCCAGCCGCGACAGGGCCGTCACGTCGTTCGGCGCTTCCAGCGCGGTCTTGATGAGGTCCGCGCTGTTCTGGCAGAAGCGCGAGCCCATCCGGATGCCTTCCTGCGACTGCACGTTCGCCAGGGAGGTGATGTAGCTGTCCAGAGCCTTCTGGCCGCCGGCGCGGCGGTAGCTGGCGTCGATGGTCTTGTAGGCGCCGTGAAGCTGCGGGTTATAGCGCTTCACGAACTCGTTATAGACGTCCTCGTGCTTGCAGGTCAGCGCCACAACCATCAGTTGGCTCTGGAGCGCGCGCACATCGAAGGCCGTCTTTTCGGACGGCTGGATGCAGGACTGGGCAAGGGCAGGCGTGGCGGCGCCGGCGAAGGCCGCTGCCAGGCCGGCGAGCAGAAAGCGGGACGGCTTCATCGCAGCCGGGTTCTCCGATCAAGAATGACGAGGGCACCCCCTGCCCCCACACGCCCTATAATGGCCGCCAGCCGCCCTGCACAGGAGAGTTTTTCGGGAAGCTGGACCGAGGGAGAGCAATGGGTTGCGGTTCGTTGCCGAAATGCCATGGCAGAAGCGTCAGGCAACCTTCCCGGGCTTCTGCATGCGGGCGAGGCGCGCCAGTTGCCGGTCCAGGAAGGCCAGGGTCGCGGCATCGTCCTCCGAGGGGTCGCCCATCCAATAGGCCAGGACGCTGCCGTAGAGCCCCGCCAGGGTCGCGCGTCGCGTGTACCAGGACAGGTCGTCGGAACGGTCCCCCGCGGCTTCCCAGATCGCGCTGACGGTGCGCGCCAGGGTCCGGGCGGCGAGACGGGCGTTCCAGGGCAGCGCCTGCCGCGCCAGGGCCAGCCGCACCGCCTCCTTGTCGGGCCGGGCGAGCCGCAGCCGGGTGGCGATCAGGGTGCGGACCCGCTGCGGCGTGCGCAGCCCGGACAGGTCGGCGGCCTCCGCCATCTCGCGGTCCGCGAGGTCGCACCAGGCTTCCATCGCCCCCGGCACGCCGGAGGGAAACAGCGATTCCACGATCTCCGGCGGCTGGCCGTCCGTCGCGGCGACGGACACCGGGGTGGCCCCCTCCCCGCACGGCGGGCGCAGGCCCTGGGAGGACGATCCGGCGTGCGCGCTGGAATGACCAGGACGTGGTCGCCGGGAAAGCATGGACGGTCCGTCGCCGGGCCGCCCGTCAACGGGGCTGGCCGCGGGCGGCCGCCTTGCGGCCCGTCGCGGGTCCAGCCCCTTGCGGCGCGGTTACTGGGCCGTGCGGGCGGCGCTGTCCAGCAGGCCGGCAGGCAGGCGGTCCATCTGCTGGCGGGCGACGATGTTGCCGACAAGGGAAGCACCCAGGGCGGCGATGCTAAGCACGAGAGCGAGCATGGCAGGAACTCCTTCGGTCCGGGCCGGTGGAGGGGGCACTGCGCCATCCTCCATCCGGCAGGACACCATGGGGGGGCGCCGGCGGCAGGCCGGAGCCTGTTTCGGTCAGTCGGCCATCCGCAGGCGCGGCGGCAGGCCGTTCGGGTAAAGCGTGCTCATCACGACCTGAGCGGCGACATTGCCGCCGGCGAGCGCCGCGAGAACAGCAACGAACACGACTTCAAGCATGGGATGACCTCTTGGCTCGGCCGGTCCGATCCGGTCCGAGATCTGAGCATCAAGATGCTTCGCTGCGCCGCGTCATTCAAGCATAAACGGCATGCCATGCCTTGCTGTTCTTGAATGCCTGAGTTGGCTCCAAGTCAAAATCCAGCGTGTCTTATGTAAGTCCCATGGTGTTTATCTTATGCATGACCAGAGCAATTTTATCATGTGTCATATAGAACACGAACCTGACCAGCCATGACGGTGGCCTGCCGCCTCGCAGGTCGGGCCGGCCAGTCCGTTGCGTACCGGTCATCGCATGTCTGCCGGGCCGGTGCCCGCAGGCAGGGGGGCGGCGGAACGGGCATGATCCGCGCCCCACTGCCGGACGCCACGCCCTACGGGCCGCGCGCCTCCAGGCCCAGCACCCGTCGGGCGTCCTCGGCATCCTGGGCGATGGCGGCCTTGAGCTCCTCCAGCCCGGCGAAGGTCGCGTCCGCCCGCAGGAAGTTCACCAGCCGCACCCGGATCTCCTGGCCGTAGAGGTCGCCGGAGAAGTCGAAGAGATGCACCTCCAGCCGGGTCTGCGGGTCCCCGCCCAGGGTGGGGCGGCGCCCGATATTGGCGACGCCCTTCACTTCCCGCCCTTCCGGCAGGGCCACGGTCACGGCATAGACGCCGCGCGCCGGCTCCAGGTGCCGGCCGAGCCAGAGATTGGCCGTGGGCCAGCCCAGGACGCGGCCCAGCTTGTCGCCGTGCACGACCTCCCCTGCGATCTCCCAGGCCCGGCCCAGGTCG
>NZ_BDLP01000477.1:0-2820 GCF_001950415.1 Roseomonas sp. TAS13 | reverse complement strand
CACGACCAGCATCCCAGCACTGGCTCCCGATCATCCCGGAAACCACTGTGAACCCCGCCGTCAGTGGGGTCCCGTTTGGACGCCGATCACCCCTCCAACAGGGTTCCTATTCCATGCCGATCCACAACCAGGGGGCAGATGATCACGATCACCGGATTGCATGATCACCTTCGGCTGGATCAGCCGATCAGGATCACCGGAATACGCACTCGGGTGGGCGGGGTGGCCGCCGACCGGGCGAACAGAAGGCCCTGTCACCTCTGCAGGAGAGCAGGCTCGGGCGGCTGCTGGCGAGCAAGTGCCCGGACCAGTTGCGGCTACCCTTTGCGCTATGGACCCGTGCGGCAGTGGGCGTGCTGATCGGGCAGGAAGCAGGGGTGCGCTTGTCGGCCTCGGCCATTGGACGCGCCCTGCGCGCTTGGGGCTTCACCATGCAGCGCCCGGCGCGGCGGGCCATCGAGCGGCGGGAGCCGGCGGTCCGTGCCTGGCTGGAACAGGAGTATCCAGCCATCGCGGCCCGGGCAAAGGCGGTGGGCGCCGAGATCCACTGGGCCGACGAGACCGGCCTGTCCAACCAGGCCAACTACGGCCGCAGCTTCGCGCCCCGTGGCGAGACACCTGTCGTGCCAAGGCCGGCAACCCGCGTCTCGCAGTCGGTGATCTCCAGCCTGACCAACCGCGGCACGCTGCGCTTCATGGTCTATGACGGCGCACTCACCGCTGCGACCTTCCTGACCTTTCTGCGCCGGCTGGTGAACGGCGCTGGGCGGAAGCTGTTTGTCATCCTCGACAACCTGCGGGTTCATCGGGCCAGGCTGGTCACGACCTGGGCTGCGGCGAACACCGAGCGGATCGAGCTGTTCTACCTTCCACCCTACGCACCCGAGCACAATCCGGACGAGTTCCTGAACAACGACGTCAAGCAAGCCTTGGCGCGCCGGCGTGTACCGCGTGACAAGGCATCTCTCAGGTCCGGCCTGACCTCCTATATGCGCGGTCTGCAGCGCCGGCCTGCCAAAATCCGCGCCTTCTTCCAGGCCGCCTCCGTCCAGTACGCAGCATAATGCCCGTGACACCTATTTGTCTGGTTGCGAGACCTCCTTGGCATCCTCAACGATGAGGCGTGCGCGGGCGATGTCGTCTGGCCCGGCGCGCCCTTCAGGTATCTCGGGCTTGGGTCGGGCGAGCTTTCGTCGTGCCCGGAGGCGTTCCTTGACGACCTGATCGGGCGTCCTGCCGTCGAGGACGCGCTGGCGGCGTGCGTTGTAGGCGGCGTTGAAGCCCTGGAGCAGCTGCTCCAATTGGGCGTGGGACCAGATGGTGATGCCGAGCACCTCGCTGCCAACCCGGCCGTTGAACCTCTCCACCATGCCGTTCGTTTGCGGCGAGTAGGGCCGGGTGTGGCGGTACTCTGCGCCGAGTTCGGCGCAGACGCGGGCGAAGGCAGGTGTGAAACAGCTGCCATTGTCGGTCAGCACGTGGGTGAGGCGGAACGGGAAGGCCTTGGCCGCCTCGCGGAGGAAGGCGATGGCGCTGCGCTCGGTCTCGTCATCCTTGACGGCCAGGTGAACGGAGCGAGACCGGCGGTCGATGGCGACATAGAGGTAGCGCTTGCGGCGCTCGCCATTGCTGGTCTGCAGCTTCGGCAGGTGCTTGATGTCGATGTGGACGAAGCCGAGATCATAGTCGCGGAAGGTGCCCTGGCCTCGGACAGGCCTACCGGACAGGGGCGGTGGCCGACGGCTCAGGCCCTCCGACCTGAGGATGCGCCAGATGCTGTCGCGGTTCAGGTGCGGCAGAAAGTGGGTCACGACGAAGGTGAGGTCATCGAGGGAGAAGTGAGTGGCCCGGCGCACGGCACAGACCACCGCGCGCTCCTCCTCGGTGGCTTTCCAGGGCAGCTTGTGGGGCCGGGCGGAGTGGTCCAGGCAGTCCGAAGGACCTCGCTTGCGCCACTTTCGGATAGTCTCGCTGCTCACCCCGAAGCGGCGGGCGAGGACGCCCGAGGGCTCGGAGGACCGGGCGATCTCGACCCGGACGGCGGGGGTGGTACGGGCGTTAGGGTGGATCTGGAGCACCGCTCACCTCCCTCCCGGCACGGCGCCCTTCAGGCGCTCGAAGCGACAGGCGTAGTCTACGATGGCCAAGCCCACCGGATCCCAACAATGTTCCGCGACCAGACAACTACTTGCCCGTTTCCATGCTTTCCCGATTTCCCGATATCCAGACGAGACGTAGCCGTCCTCCGGTGCCGGATCGCGCTGTCCCGCCTCTCCCGCCCCTACCAGTTCAGCGGCCGGGGAGCGGTCGGCGCCGCAAGGGCGTGCTCATGCGCGGGAAGCCGCAGCCGACATACCCTTGCGGCGCCAGACGCATCCCTGACAGCGGGGAAGGCTCGCCGACCCGCTCCCCTTTCCGGATCAGAAGCTCATCCTGGGTTCTCGGTTCGCTGCCTGGAAGCCGGCCCTGCACGGCCCGGCCGTCATCGGGTGCGGTCCACGCGCGCCCGGGAAAGCCTGACCGTTGCCGAGAAGGCACGCGCCACGATGGCCAGGAAGCGCGGGGTGAGGTGGCCAAGCGGCTTCAGGGCCGGGTCGAGGTGGAACGACCTCTCCGCGATGTCGTAGTTCCACTCCGAGACATAGATCCAGGCCCTGGGATACGCGGTCAGCCCGGCGCGGCGACGGTCGATGTCGGGGATCTCCAGGGCGGCCTGACCGGATGCCGGCGGCTGGCTCGAGATCGCCAGCAGGGCGAGGTGGGTGAGATCGGCCTTCTCGTCGCGCACGCGCAGCACCTGGCAGACCGGCCGCTCCTTGC
>NZ_BDLP01000476.1:0-2826 GCF_001950415.1 Roseomonas sp. TAS13 | reverse complement strand
GGTGGAGCTGTGCGTAGATGTGATCAAGAGACAGCGGCATCGAGCCGGGCGAGCGCCCTGGCGCCGCGCGCGCGGGCATGCTCGGCGGCTTCCAGCACGAGATAGGCGGCCATGGAGCCCAGCACCATGCCGCCGCCCTCGCGCTCGGAAAGGGGGCGGAACCCTCCCTGCCACAGCCCGCTGCGGGCATAGAGGATCAGCATGTCCCAGCGCGAGGCGGCGAAGCCGCCGCCGACCAGCGCGATCTCGCCGCGCCCCTCGCCGATCCGCGCCCGGGCGATGCGCAGCGCATCGGCCGCGGCCACCTCTTCCCCCATCAGGGTGCGGGAGGAGCCGGTGACGCCGTGCACGATGGAGATGTTGCCGGCCACGAGGTTGGAAAGCTGCGCCAGGAACAGCGTCGGCCGCAGGCCGGTGGCCAGCATCTCGTTCAGCCGGGCACCCCGGTCGCTGCTCTGGGCCAGTTCCGCGGTGATCTGCTCGTCCAGCGCGACGTCGCGCTCGCCGCCGCCGGCGGCCACCACGAGATGCGTCTCGCCCACCAGGCCGCGCGCCCCGGCATCGTCCAGCGCCAGGCCGGCGGCATAGGTGTTCAGCCGCTGCCAGGGCTCCATCTGCCGCTGGTCGCCGCGCTTGGGGATCTGCCGGTCGAGGTCCAGGGCGGGCAGGGGATGCACCGTCCAGGGCGCGAAGCCCGTTTCGTCCAGCACCGGGCGGCGATCCGGCGCGTGCAGCACCTCCCAGTGCGCGTCGTTTCCTTCGCCCAAGGAGGTGACGAGGCCGATGCCGGTGATGACGACGTCTCGCTGGCGCATCAGCGGGGGGCTTCCTGGAGAGAGGAACGGGTGGCGGCCAGCGCCGCGTCCAGGCCGATAGAAGCGGCGCGCTCGTGCATCGCCTGGGCCAGTTCCGGGGCGGGGAAGGGCATGATCCGCAGCATGATCTCGGCATCGCAGAGGCGCTTGCCGCCGCTCTCGATGCGCGCCGCCGTCACGGCATAGCCGGAGCCGTCATGCACAATCCGGGCGGTGACCTCGAGCTTCGCGCCCGGTCCCACGAAGGAGCGGAACTTCGCCTCCTTCACCGAGGAGAGGAAGGGCATCGCGGACAGCCCGTTGCGCGCCAGCAGCAGCCAGCCCGAGGCCTGGGCCATGGTTTCCACCAGCAGCACGCCCGGCACCAGCGGATGGCCGGGGAAATGCCCCTCGAAAACCGGCGAGGCCTCCGGCACGGTGCTTTCCACCGCGATGGCGTCGCCGTCGAAGGACCGCACCCGGTCCACCATCATGAAGTATTCCAGGCGCACCGGGCGTCCTCCGTCTCTGGCCATCCTTTCCGGCGATGCCGGGAAGCGCGGGCGTCAGGCGCTCTTGGCCGCCACCAGTTCCTCGACCCGGGCGGCGAGGTTCTTCATGACGAAGTACTGCTCGGCCGGGGCGGTGCCGGCATTCACGTCCTGCGTCCACTTCTCGACCGGCACCTTGATGCCGAACTCCTTGTCGATGGCGAAGACGATGTCGAGGAAGTCCAGGCTGTCGATGCCCAGATCGTCGATCACATGGCTGTCGGGGGTGATCTTGTCGCGCGGGACTTCGGAATTGGCGGCGATGATGTCGGCGATGCGCTCGAAGGCCGAGGCCATGGACGGCTCCTGAAAGGGCAAGGGTCGCCGCCCGTACCTCCCGGCCCGGAAAAATCCCGGGTGGGAAGACGAGGGCGTCGGTCGGAACAGGGGGCGGGTGATGGACCGGAATGGGGGCGGGTGTCCATAGGTCTTGCGGCCCCGCCCTTTTCGATGGGCACCCCGGGAGCCGGATGGCTCTTGCGGGCGCGCGGAGCATCCGGCCCTGGGCCGGTCGCCCTGGGCCGCCATCGCCCCCGGAGGCGTGAATTCGAATCCCGAACAAATGGCGCCGGGCATACGCGGCGAAGGCATGGGTTCCGGCGACATGATCTAGCCACGGCCGGTCCCTGGCCTCCGCCAGCCCTGTTGGGCCAGCACCCAGGCTTCCTGTTCCGCCGTCTCGATCGCCCCCGGCCTTGCCCGTCGCACCTGCGCGATGGCCTCTGGCGCCGACAGCCCCCGGGCCAGCAGCAGCGCCGCGGCCAGGGTGCCGGAACAGCCCCGGCCGCCCCAGCAGTGGATCGCCACCCTTTCCCTGGCATCGAGCCGTTCCAGGGTCTGGTCCGCCAGCGCCCGCCAGCCCTGGCCCGGGGCGGGGATGCCGCAGTCCGGGATGGGAAAGCGGACCCAGCCGATATGCGCGCGGGCGAGCCGCGCCTCCAGCGCCGTGGCATCGGGGAACTCGCCCGGCTTGCAAAGGCTGAGCAGCCAGTTCGCCCCCCAGCGCCGCAGGGCGGCCAAGTCGGCGGCGAGATCGCCGTGGCACCCCGGGCAATGGGTGACGGCCAGCGCGCCCGGCGGTGGCCAGGGCAGGGGCGTCAGCTCCGGGGGCGGCGTCCGGTTGGAATGATGGCGGTGCGTCTCCCCGGGCGGTCAGAGGCCGGGCCGGGCCGGGGCGAGCAGGCGCAGGGCCCGGTCCGCCAGCAGGGCCAGCCAGGCGGTGAAGATGCCGCCTTGCAGCACCCAGGCGGGATTGCCGTTCGACAGCCCGACCACGATGGGCGTACCCAGGCAGCGCGCCCCGGCCACCGCCCCCACCGCCGCGGTGGCGATGGACAGCACCACCGCGATGCGCAGGCCGGACAGGATCACCGGCAGGGCAAGCGGAAGCTCGACCTGGAAAAGCTGCCGCGCCGGTCCCAGGCCAAGCCCCTGGGCCTGTCTCTTGATCACATCTACGCACAGCTCCACCGTAAGGCGAA
>NZ_BDLP01000475.1:0-2828 GCF_001950415.1 Roseomonas sp. TAS13 | reverse complement strand
CGGCTCCGCGGTGGGGATGGCGACGGCGGTGGCGCCGAAGCCGCCGGCATAGCCCTGCCAGACGGCGACCGAGGCCGGCCGGAACTCGATCTCGTAGCCGGCCAGATAGGCCGAACCCACCGCCGACCAGGACACCGCGATCGCCGTGAAGGTCACCGCCACCGGCGTGTTCACCAGGATGGCCGCCGGCGCCGCGATCACGCCCGGGTTGGGCAGCACCACGGAAGGGTTCTGCCCGGTCGCCCGCTCGTCGGTGGCCGGGTTCCACGACCAGACGGCCGGGTCCTCCTCGGACAGTTGCAGGTTCACCCCGCCATCCGGCGCCAGCGCCCAGCCCGTCACGCGCGCTGGGAATGGCGTCAGCCGGTCGAGGGCCACCGTCACCCCATCCCAGGGCCGCAGGCGCAGCGCCGAGAGGTTGGCCTGCATCGCCACCTCGCGCTGGCGGCGGTTGCGCTCCAGCTCGATTTTCATGAGCCGCTGAACCGTGGAAGCCGAGGTGGTGAGCGGGAACTCCATGTCCCGGTAGATCGCCTCGCCGCCATCCTCGGTGACGTAGTTGCTGGCGAGCAGCGGCGGCGCATCGGTTGGCTGCCAGGCCGCAGCCGGCTCGACATAGACGGCACGTACCCCGTTGAAGAGATCCCGCCGCGGGCGCGAGCCGACGATGGTGACGTCACCGCGCAGATCATCCGAGGTGAGCGTGGCGGCCGGCAGCGCCGGCGCCCCCGCGTGGATGTAGACGCGGCCGCCCGACACGACCAGCGCGCCCGCCATGGCGGCGACCAGCTTGCGGGTGATGGCGATCTTGCCCTCGCCGAGCGTGACGGCGCCGTTGACCGTGTAGCGGCGCTCGGCGGTGCCATCGCGCCGGCCCATGATTTCGTCGCAGATGTTGGCCGCGGCCATGAGCGCCGGCAGGTCGATGTCCGCCCAGGCCGCGCGCCAGCCAAAGGACGACGTCAGGTACCAGGCGAGGCACAGCGCGGGATTGTCGGACCAGCCGGTGGCGCCGGTGCGCGGATCGAGAATGGTGTCCGCCCCCTCGACGATGGCGGACAGGCTGGGCGCGCCGGAGGGGAAGGCCTCGGGCCGCAGCTTGAGCCGCACGGCGAGATAGGCCCGCCCCTGGCCACGGTGCGCGGCGGTCCACTGGCCACCGGTGTCAGCGACGAGATTGGCATTGGCGCCCTGGCCGGGATCGCCCAGCGCGCGGTCGATGCGCAGCAGGCCGGCGAACTTCGCGTCGGTGGAGGCGGTGCCATTGAGAAAGACGTCGCCGATCGCGCGCACGCGATGGGCGGCCAGAACCACGACGACATGCAGGAAGCCGTCGGCGCGGCCCTCGTCATCGGTGGCGGAATGCAGGAACACCACGGGGCCGGAGGTGCGGCAGCGGCCGAAGACGATCTGGTGCTCGGTGATGGGTTGGCGGAAGGACTGGGTGCGGCCCGCGCCGGGCGTGCGGGGATCGAAGCCGGAGCCCGGGCCGGTGTCCGTCCCTGGCGTGACGTTGGCGCTGCGGGCGGCGGAGGGCGACTTGGGGCGGAAGACCGCGGCGCCCACTGCGGAGACCACCAGGGCGGCGCCGGCGGCCGCCACGGCGCCCAGAACGCCGCCGCCAATGACGGCCGAGGCGGCGGCCCCCGCGGCGGCGGCAATGAAGGGGATGGCGACGGGCATCAGCCAACCCTCCAGGCGATGGTGCAGGCGGTGACAGGCAGGCGCAGGAGTCCGGCGGGGCCGACGAAGGCGGCGCGGCCGGCATCGAGCACGACCCCAAGGCGATCGGGCTCACTGGCCAGCACCACGTCGCCCGTCCGGGCGAAGGGCACCGGCACACGCGGGTAGCCGCCCGTGTCGGCCATCTCCGCGAGCGTCGGGCGGTGCTGCCACGACGGCCGCTGGCCCGTGCACGCCATGACCGCCGCCAGGGCGAAGCGCCCGCAGTTCCAGCGCGCTGCGTCGAAGGGCCGATGCTCGGCTGCGGTGATGAGCGCCGCCAGCCGCTCCGGCCAGTCCGGCAGCCGGGTCACTGGATCGGCAGCCGGATCTCCGCCTCCTGCAGCGCCGGCACGAACTCGAAGAACCGATCGCCGGGATACTCGGCCTGCTGGTCGGCATCCGTGTAGCGCCGCACCTCCGCGCGCTCGAGGTCCACCAGCCGGCTCTCGCAGGCCAGCGCCACGGAAGGCTCGGCGCCGTCCGTCACCTCCATCGTGTCCATCAGCCCCGCCCAGAGCGGGAACGGGTCCGCCACGAATGCCCCTTGGGCATCCAGCAGCGCGCCCCAAAGCGTGACGGGCCGCAGGCGATAGCTCCGCTCGGCCAGGGCGATATCCACCACCTCCTGCGGCACCGGCGACAGGGCAAGGGTGAGCCTCACGGCGCGCAGTTCCACCGTCTCCTCGACATCCGAGATGGCGCCGATGCTGCCGGCGCCCTCGAACACCTTCCCGGCCCAGTCGAGCGGCCCGAGCCCGGTCCAGACGCGAAAGGGACCGGTGGCGAAGTCGAGCTCGACCAGCACGACCGGCGTGGCGATCGGCGCCGTGGCGGCGGAGGCCGCCTGGTTGCTGAGACGCGGGGTGCCGGACATCAGAGGGCTTCCTCGAGGCGGATGGTGACCGCGGCGAAGGGGCCTGGCCGCGTCGGGTTCGCCGCCTCGTCGTCGGAGACCAGCCGCATCGGCACACTTGGCAGCGAGAGGATCAGCGGCTCGCCCACCACAACCGCGGCTCGCAGCGGCGGCGCGATGGCGATGGTGGCCGTGCCGGCGCCTGATGCCGCGACTGCGGCAGTGGCGATGTAGAGCCGCCCGCCGAGGC
>NZ_BDLP01000474.1:0-2830 GCF_001950415.1 Roseomonas sp. TAS13 | reverse complement strand
GCATCGCCATTCCCGGCCTGCGCGGGCGCCGCCCGGCGGAGGAGGTCGCGCCGCCCGTCCGCCGCATCGAGCCGCGCCTCGGCCGCGCGCCGGAGCCGGTGGTGGACGAGGACGAGGACGACCTGCCGCCGCCGCCGCCGCCCCGGACCGAGCGGGCCGCCCCGCCGCCCCGCCGCCCCGCGCCGCCGCCCCGGAACCTGCCGCCGGAACAGTTCGCCCTGCCGCCGCTCGATCTGCTGACCGAGGCGCCCCGCCGCCGCGACAACGGCCCGACCGAGGAGATGCTGCAGAACAACGCCCGCATGCTGGAAGGCGTGCTGGAGGATTACGGCGTGCGCGGCCGCATCGTGGAGGTGCGCCCCGGCCCCGTCGTCACGCTCTACGAGCTGGAGCCCGCCCCCGGCACCAAGTCCGCGCGCGTGATCGGCCTGGCCGACGACGTGGCGCGCAGCATGTCCGTCACCGCCGTCCGCATCGCCACGGTGCCCGGCCGCAACGTCATCGGCATCGAGATGCCGAACGCGAAGCGCGAGACGGTCTATCTGCGCGAACTGCTGGCCGACGAGGAATGGGGCCGGGCGCAGGGCCGCCTCAGCCTCGCCCTCGGCAAGGACATCGGTGGCGCCCCGGTGATCGCCGACCTCGCCACCATGCCGCACCTGCTGGTCGCCGGCACCACCGGCTCGGGCAAGTCGGTGGCGATCAACACCATGATCCTCAGCCTGCTCTACCGCTACGGGCCGGACGAGTGCCGCTTCATCATGATCGACCCGAAGATGCTGGAACTCTCGGTCTATGACCGCATCCCGCACCTCCTGGCCCCGGTGGTGACGGAAAGCCCCAAGGCGATCGGCGCGCTGAAATGGACGGTGCGGGAGATGGAGCGCCGCTACCGCGCCCTGTCGCAGCTCGGCGTGCGCAACATCGCCGGCTACAACAAGAAGGTCACCGCCGCCCGCGAGAAGGGCGAGCAGCTCACCCGCCGCGTGCAGACGGGCTTCGACCCCGACACGGGCAAGCCGGTCTTCGAGGACCAGCCCCTGGCGCTGGAGCCGCTGCCGATGATCGTCGTGGTCATCGACGAGATGGCCGACCTGATGGTGGTGGCGGGCAAGGAGATCGAGGCCTCGGTGCAGCGCCTCGCCCAGATGGCCCGCGCCGCCGGCATCCATGTCATCATGGCGACGCAGCGCCCCTCGGTGGACGTCATCACCGGCGTCATCAAGGCGAACTTCCCCGCCCGCATCTCCTTCCAGGTCTCCTCGAAGATCGACAGCCGCACCATCCTGGGCGAGCAGGGCGCCGAGCAGCTTCTCGGCCAGGGCGACATGCTGTTCATGGCCGGCGTCGGCCGCATGAACCGCGTCCACGGCCCCTTCGTCTCGGATGCCGAGGTCGAGGCCATCGTCGAGTACCTGCGCGAGCAGGGCGAGCCCTCCTATATCGAGGAAGTCACCGAGGTCGAGGATGACGAGGCCCCCACCGGCGGCCCCGGCGGCGGGGAGGGCGGCGAGCGCGGCCTCTTCGAGCAGGCGGTGGACCTCGTGACGCGGGAGGGCAAGGCCAGCACCTCCTTTGTCCAGCGCCATCTCTCCATCGGCTACAACCGCGCCGCCAAGCTCATCGAGCAGATGGAGAAGGAGGGCATCGTCGGCCCCGCCAACCATGTCGGCAAGCGCGAGGTGCTGGTGCGCGGGCAAGACGACTGACGCCGATCACCCAGGGCAGGGCATGGCCGGGGACCCGCCCCCGGCCATGCCCTGCCGCAAGGAGCGGAGGAACCCCGCCATGCGCCGATCCACACGCCGTGCCCTCCTGACCGCCAGCCTGCTGGCCGCCGTCCCTATCCTGCCCGTCATGGCGCAGACCGGCAGCGCCGCGCCCCGGCTGGAGCCCAGCCGCGACGTCGCGGTCACCTACCGGACCCTTGGCGGCAAGCCGGAGCCCGTCGAGGCGCAATGGCTGGCCTCCGAGCGCCTGCTGCGCCTGGAACTGCCGCGCCAGAACGGCTGGGGCGTGCTGGACCGCCGCAGCGGCCAGGCGCGGCTGGTGATGGACAAGATGCGCCTCGTCACCGAGCTTCCGGCCGAGGAGTTGCAGAAGATGGGCCTGCCCGCCGATTTCGGGCCCGGCACGCGCTTCACGCGCGAGGGGCAGGCGAAGGTCGCCGGCCTCTCCTGCACCAACTGGCGCTACGAGGAACGCGATGCCAGCGGCCGCGCCTGCCTGACGGCGGATGGCGTGCTGCTGCGCGCCGAGGGCCAGGTCCAGGGCCGCCAGGGCGGCATCGAGGCCACCAGCGTCACCTATGCCCGCCAGGACCCGGACCGCTTCCGCATCCCCGCGGGCTACCAGACCCTGCAACTGCCCCAGGGCCTGCCGCCTGGCCTCGCGCAGAACCTGCTGGGCGCCATTCCCGGCCTGAAGCGTTAGCCTGCCGGTCGCATCCGTCGCCACCGTCGCCCGCGCCAGCGGCGGGCGGGATCGGGCGGCGCCATCCCGGCCCTCGCCGCCTTATCCCTGCTCGCCCGCTCTGCGGTGGAGCGAGGGAGCGCCGCCCCTGGCTTCCCCGCGCAGGCGGGGAACAGACAGGCGAAAGGTAAGGAGTCGGCCTTGAATAACTCGTAAGGCACTGATCTAGCTGTGAGATTTTCCGGGCTCGGCGACCTGGATTTGCAGGGTTCGATTGTTTTCGACGACAAACCCTGCGAATCTTGTGGGCATGAAGCACCGCCCGCGCCCGCCGGAACAGGCCGATCTGCTGCGGCCGCGGCTGGTCGACATGATCGATGGGCGGCACGAACTGGTGCGGCTGGCGGCGCTGATCGAC
>NZ_BDLP01000473.1:0-2831 GCF_001950415.1 Roseomonas sp. TAS13 | reverse complement strand
CCCGGGCGGGGGTCCGGGGGGGGGCGGGGGCCGGGTCCGGCGTGGCCTCTGGCGCGGTTGCCGAGCGGGCCCGGGTGGCTCCCTGGGTGGCTTCCTCGCGGGTTTCCTGGGCGGCGCGGGCGCGGCCCTGGGCCTTGCGGCGGCGCAGGTTCTCGCGCAGCGCCCGGGCAAGGCGCTCCTGCCGCTCGATCTCCGTGGCGGCGCGGGGGCGTTCCGGCGAGGCGGCCGGGGGATCGGAGGAGGGGTCGCGGTCCTGCATGGTGCCTGGGTGCCGCGAAGGGCGGGGATGGGTCAAGCAGGCGCGGCCCCGCGGGCTGGCGCGGAAGGGAGGCGGCATCGCCCGGGCGCCGGTCCGCCCCCCCGAAAGACGTGATTGCGCCGGGCGCATCCCGGCGGCAAACCGGCCCCATGCCGCTGCCCCAACCTCCCGCCGCCGTCATCTTCGACATGGATGGCCTGCTCTTCGACAGCGAGGCCCTGTACCGGGAAGCCCTCTTCTCCGCCGGGGTGGAGACGGGGCTGCCGGTAAGCGAGGCGCTGTACCGGCAGATGGTCGGCAATCCCTGGCCGACCATCTGGAGGCTGCTGCTGGACCTCTACGGCTCCGAGGATTCGGTGGCCGCCCTGCGGGCCGCCTGGACACGGGATTTCGAATCCCTGGCGGCGACGCGGCTGGCGCTGAAGACGGGGGTGGTGGAGATCCTGGACGCGCTCGACCGGCTGGGCCTGCCGCGGGCCATCGCCACCTCCTCCCAGCACCACAAGGTGGAGCACCATCTCGGGATGCATGGGCTGGCCGGGCGCTTCCATGCCGTGGTGGCGCAGGGCGACTATGCCGCCGGCAAGCCTGCGCCCGACCCTTTCCTGCGCGCGGCGGAACGGCTGGGCGTGGCGCCGGAGCTCTGCCTGGCGCTGGAGGATTCGCACAACGGCGTCCGCTCCGCCGCCTCGGCCGGGATGATGACCGTGATGATCCCTGACCTGCTGGAAGCGACCGAGGAGATGCGCGGCCTGTGCCGCGCCGTGGCGCGCGACCTGCACGAGGTGCGTCTCTTCCTGCTGCGCTCGCACGGCGTGGCGGCGGACTGAGCCGGGCCACTTCCCGCGGCCCCGCCGCATGGCTGGTCCCTGCCGCGACGTCCTTGCTTGACCGGAAGGGGCGTCAAGACCATGTTCCGCCCCGTTCCACGCTCCCCCCGGGCGCGCCTGCGCGCGTCCGCAACACAAGAGGATGCATGTCGAAAGAAGACATGATCGAGTTCAGCGGCCAGGTCGTCGAGCTGCTGCCCAACGCGATGTTCCGAGTGAAGCTCGACAACGACCACATGGTCCTGGCCCATACGAGCGGGAAGATGCGCAAGAACCGCATCCGCGTGCTGGCAGGCGACCGCGTGAATGTCGAGATGACGCCCTACGACCTGACCAAGGGCCGGATCACCTTCCGGTTCAAGTGAGCCGGTTCCGGTCTGTTGGCCGATCCCGTTGACCTGACCACCCGCCGGACACGGCGTGTCCCGCCGGTGGCCAGCGAAGAGGTTCCCCCGATGCAACGGCCCCTCCCGGCGGAGCGGCCGCCGCTCGTGCTGGCCAGTGCCAGTCCACGGCGCCTGGATCTCCTGGCCCGGTTCGGCGTGGTGCCAGACCGGGTCGAGCCCGCCGATATCGACGAGACCCCCGGCAAGGACGAGCTGCCGCGCCTGCTGGCGGCCCGTCTGGCCCGCGGCAAGGCGGAGGCCGCCGCCGCCCGCGCGCCGGGTGCGCTGGTGCTCGCCGCCGACACGGTGGTGGGGGCCGGGCGCCGCTGCCTCGGCAAGCCGGCGGACGAGGCGGAGGCCCGGCGCTTCCTGGAACTGCTCTCCGGCCGTCGCCACCGGGTGACCACCGGCGTCTGCCTCGTCACCCCCGGCGGGACGCGGCGGGAGAGGCTGGTGACGACGATCCTCGCCTTCCAGCGCCTGACCCGCGCCCAGATCGACCATTACCTGGAAGGCGGCGAATGGCGCGGCTGTGCCGGCGGCTATTCCATCCAGGGGCAGGCCGAGGCCTTCGTCCGCTTCCTGTCCGGCAGTCATTCCAACGTGGTCGGCCTGCCGATGTTCGAAACCGCGCAGCTCCTGCGTGGCGTGGGATGGCTGCGGCCCTGACACGCCCCAATCCGGACATGCTGATCCTGCACGGCGCCTCGCCCGGCGAGCGCCGCACGGCGCTGCTGCGCGGTGGCGTGCTGGAGGAAGCCTGGATCGAGCGCCCCGCCCGGCCGGACGGGGTGGGCGACATCCTGCTCGGCCGCGTCACCGCCCGCGTTCCGGCCCTGTCCGGGGTCTTCCTGCTGCTGCCGGGGGAGGAAAGCGGCTTCCTGCCCGATGCCCAGGGCGGGGAAGGGCTCTCGGAAGGCAGCCACGTCGCCGTCCGCGTGGTGCGCGGCGCCCAAGGCGGCAAGGGCCCCCGGCTGGACCGCAAGCTGCCGAAGGATCTGGACCTGCCTTCGCCCCTGCCTGGCCCGCCTCGCCTGCTGCAGCGGGGGCCGGCTGCGGTGGAGCGCCTGGCGCAGGCCTTTCCGAAGGCCACGCTGCGGACCGACTCCGCCGAAGCCGTGCCGGCGCTGCGGGCCCTGGGGGCGGAGAACGTGTCCCTGGCGACCGGACCGGTCTTCGGCGAGGAGCTGGAGGACGCCTTCGACTCCCTGGCACGACCGGAGGTGCCCCTGCCGGGCGGCGGCAGGCTGCTGATCCACCCCACCCCGGCGCTGGTGGCGATCGACGTGGATACCGGCGCGGCCACGGGGCGGGACCGCACGGCCCAGGCCCGGGTGAACGAGGCCGCGCTGGCCG
>NZ_BDLP01000472.1:0-2853 GCF_001950415.1 Roseomonas sp. TAS13 | reverse complement strand
CTACACCTCTCTATGCTGACGTCGAGACTTGTGATCAAGAGGCAGCCCCGACCCGCGCGGCGGCGCGCGGGCAGGTCTGGAAGGTCTCCATCGCCGGGCACAGGGTCACGCTGCGCACCGCCGAGCACCCGGACGGCACGCTGTCCGAGGTCTCGCTGACGCTGGCCAAGGACAGCGCCGCCTTCCGGGGCGTGCTGGACGCGCTGTGCCAGTCCGTGTCGCTGGGCCTGGCCCGGGGTGTGCCGCTGGCGGAGTTCGTGCAGGCCCATGCCTATACGCGCTTCGGCCCGGCCGGGGTGGTGGAGGGCGACTCGCGGATCGCCCGGGCCACCTCGATCCTGGACTGGGGCTTCCGGCGGCTGGCGCTGGAGTACCTGGAGGGGCCGGCCCTGGCGGACCCGACCGAGGAGGAATGCGGCGCCGAGCTGGGTGTGGCGGCGGGCGAGCAGCCGCTGCTGCCGCTGGAGGCCCCCGCCGGCCCGAAGGCGCGGCGGCGCAGCCTGCGCCTGGTGGGCTGAGGGCCGGCGAAGGCGGTTTCACGGGCGGCACGGCGCGGTCTATGACGGCCCCGGTTCTTCCGAGGAGCATGTGCATGACCGGTCCGATCGACGCCCGCCTGAGCGAGCTCGGCCTCACCCTGCCCGAACCCGCCACGCCCATCGCCAACTACGTGCCTGCGGTGATCGCCGGGTCGCTGCTGGTGATCTCCGGCCAAATCCCCATGCAGGCGGGCAGGATCGCCGTCACCGGCAAGCTGGGCCAGGGCGTCGGCCCCGAGGCGGGGCGGGAAGCGGCGCGGACCTGCTTCCTCAACGTGCTGGCCCAGGCCCGGGCGGCGCTGGGTGGCGATCTCGGCCGGGTGAAGCGCGTGGTGCGGCTGGGCGGCTTCATCGCCTGCACGCCGGACTTCACCCAGCACGCGGTGGTGATGAACGGCGCCTCCGACCTCGCGGTGGAGGTCTTCGGTGAGGCCGGCCGCCATGCACGCTCGACCATCGGCGTGCCCTCGCTGCCTGGCGACGCGGCGGTCGAGGTCGAGGCGATGTTCGAGATCGCCTGACCCGGCGACGCCCCCAGGGAGAACCCTTCCCGCCGCATCGCAGCAGCGGGAGCTTGCGCTGGCCCGGGGAGGGCGCACATTGGGTCCATGCCCGAGTGCGCGCCCGAGCTGACGTTGACCCTGCATCCGCGCATCGCGGAGATTTCCGCCGCCGAATGGGATGCCTGCGCGGGGGAGGGGAACCCCTTCGTCTCACACGCCTTCCTCTCGGCGCTGGAGGACAGCGGCTCGGCCGGCGGCAGGACGGGCTGGCTGCCGCAGCACGCGGCGCTGCGCGATGCGGGCGGCACGCTGCTCGCGGTGGCGCCCGCCTATGCCAAGAGCCATTCCTACGGCGAGTACGTCTTCGACTGGGGCTGGGCACGCGGCTTCGAGCAGGCGGGCGGGCGCTACTACCCCAAGCTCCAGGTCTCGGTGCCCTTCTCCCCCGTGCCGGGGCCGCGCCTTCTGACCCGCCCGGGCGGTGGCGTGCCGGTGGCGGCGCTGGCCCAGGGGCTGCGGCAGGCGGTGGCCGATCTGGGGCTTTCCTCCTGCCATGTCACCTTCTGCACCGGCGCAGAATGGGAGGCGCTGGGCGAGGTCGGGTGGCTGCAACGCCTCGGCACGCAGTTCCACTGGGCCAACCCGGGCTATGGCAGCTTCGACGACTTCCTGGGCGCCCTGTCCTCGCGCAAGCGCAAGACGCTGCGGCGGGAAAGGCGGGACGCGCAGGCGGCCGGGCTCCGCTTCCGCGCCCTGCGGGGGAGCGAAATCACGCCGGAGCACTGGCGGGTCTTCCACCAGTGCTACCGACACACCGTGGACCGCAAATGGGGCGACGCCTATCTGAAGCCGCGCTTCTGGCCGCTGCTGTCCGAACGGCTGGGCGACCGCGTGGTGCTGATGGTGGCGGAGCGCGATGGCGAGCCGGTGGCGGGGGCGCTGAACCTGATCGGGGAGGACGCGCTCTACGGGCGCAACTGGGGCTCGCTGGTCGAGGCGCCCTTCCTGCATTTCGAGCTCTGCTACTACCAGGCCATGGACTTCGCCATCGCGCACGGCATTCCGCGCGTGGAGGCCGGGGCGCAGGGCGAGCACAAGATCCAGCGCGGCTACCTGCCGGTGCCGACCTATTCCGCGCACTGGATCGAACATGCCGGTCTGCGCCGTGCCGTGGCGGGCTTCCTGAATCAGGAGCGTCCGGCCATGCTGGCGGAGATGGAGGCGCTGGCCCTGGCCTCGCCCTTCCGCCGGGATGGACAAGAGGACTGACGCCGCCGCCGATGCCCGCTTCACCAGTACCGCGGGGCGCACACCCGGCGCCGCGATGCTGACCGCCTATGCGCAGCTCGCGGGGTCGATGGTCCTCACGGGGGTCAATGTCGGCGTCGCCAAGACCCTGGCCGGCGCGCTGCCCATCGCCATGATCCTCGGCCTGCGCTGCCTGCTGGCCGTCGCGGTGCTGCTGCCGCTGTCGCTCTGGCGGGACGGGCCGCGCCTGCCGCCGCGCGGGGCCCTGCTGAACCTGTTCTGGCAGGCCCTGCTGGGTACGGTGCTCTACAACGCCGCGCTGCTGCTCGGCCTGCGCCTGACCACGGCGCTGGAGGGCGGGCTGATGCTGGCGGCCATTCCGGCGGTGGTGGCACTGGGCGCGGCGCTGCTGCTGCGGGAACGGCTGACGCCGCGCGGCTGGGCGGCGGCCCTGCTGGCGGCGGGCGGGATCGGCGCCGTCACCCTGGCCCGAGGCGGCGGGGACGGGCAGGGCGGCGGCAGCCTCGCGGGCAATGCGCTGGTGCTGCTGGCCGTCTGTGGCG
>NZ_BDLP01000471.1:0-2864 GCF_001950415.1 Roseomonas sp. TAS13 | reverse complement strand
CCAGGGCCCGCAGGGTCCTGGCGGATAGGGGGTCCGGGGGAAAGGCGGGGCCTTTCCCCCGGGAACGGCGCAACGCCGGACGTAACGCGCGACGGCCAGGGGAAGGCCGCCGCCCGGATCAGGGCACCAGCACGCCGGCGGCGCGTTCCGCCGCCATGGCGCGGCGGTGCGACAGCAGGGTCGCCACCAGCCCCAGCACGGCCGCGACCGAGAGCCAGAGGCCGGGGATGGCGCGGTTGCCGGTGACCTCGATCAGCCAGGTGCAGATCGCCGGCGTGAAGCCGCCGAAGGTGGCCGTGGCCAGCGAGTAGGCGAGGGAGAAGCCGGAGGTGCGGACCTCCGCCGGCATGATCTCCGTCAGGTAGACCACCATGGCGCCGTTGTAGGAGCCGTAGAGGAAGGACAGCCACAGGAGGGACAGCAGCAGCCGGTCGAAGGAAGGCGCGGCCACCAGCCAGGAGATCACCGGATAGGCGGTGGCGATGGCCAGCACGGTGCAGGCCACCAGCACGGGAAAGCGCCCCAGCCGGTCGGAGATGGCGCCGCCGACGGGCAGCCAGACCAGGTTGGAGACGCCGACGCAGAGGGTCACGACCAGCGCGTCGGTGGAGGCGAGGTGCAGCACCTCCCGCCCATAGGTCGGGGTATAGGCGGTGATCAGGTAGAAGGACACGGTGGTCATCGTGACCATCATCATGCCCAGCAGCACCACCTGCCAGTTGGCGGCCACCGAGCGCAGGATCTCGCCCGCCGTGGGGCGGCGGTGCCGCGTCTGCTCCAGGAAGGCCTCGGTCTCCGGCAGCGAGGTGCGGATGTAGAAGAGATAGGGCACGATCAGGCAGCCCACCAGCAACGGCACGCGCCAGCCCCAGGCATCCATCTGCGCCGGGGACAGCAGGCTGGCCAGCGTCACGCCGAGCAGGGCGGCGAAGATCACCGCCACCTGCTGGCTGCCCGACTGCCAGGAGACGTAGAAGCCCTTGTTGCCGGGGGTCGCGATCTCCGAGAGATAGACCGAGACGCCGCCCAGCTCCACGCCGGCGGAGAAGCCCTGCAGCAGCCTGCCGATCAGCACCAGCACCGGCGCCATCAGCCCGATCGTGGCATAGCCCGGCACCACGGCGATGGAGAGGGTGCCCACCGCCATCATCGCCAGCGTCAGCAGCAGCCCGTTGCGGCGGCCGTGGCGGTCGATATAGGCGCCCAGAACCAGCGCGCCGAGCGGGCGCATCAGGAAGCCGACGCCGAAGGCCGCGAGCGAGGCCATCAGCGAGGCGAAGGGGTTCTGCGAGGGGAAGAAGGTCCGGCCGATGGCGGCGGCGTAGTAGCCGTAGACCGTGAAGTCGTACATTTCCAGGAAGTTGCCGGAGGCAACCCGGAAGACGTTCTTGATCTGGTCTTTTCGGGAGGTGGGGGTGGGCAAGGGGGTATGCTCCCAGCAGGCAGTCTTGTGTCAGCTAGACCTCCTGCCGTCGCGGAAACATGGGCCGGGAGATTACGGAAAATTTGCCTGCTCCTGTCCCGCAGGTCATTCCGCCGCCGGGCGGAGGGAGCTTGCGGGTTCCGCCCGGAACACAATATGAACATCCATGCAAAGCCGTGCCATGGACCTCCGTCGGAAGCTGGAAATCCTTGCCGACGCGGCGAAATACGACGCCTCCTGCGCCTCTTCCGGCTCCGAGAAGCGGGACAGCCGCGATGGCGGGCTGGGCAGCACCGAGGGAATGGGCATCTGCCACGCCTATGCGCCGGACGGGCGCTGCATCTCGCTTCTGAAGCTGCTGCTGACCAATGCCTGCGTCTATGACTGTGCCTACTGCATCAACCGTGCCTCCTCGAACGTGCCGCGGGCGCGCTTCACGGTGGCCGAACTGGTGGCGTTGACGCTCGACTTCTACCGGCGGAACTATATCGAGGGGCTGTTCCTGTCCTCCGGCATCATCCGCTCGCCGGACTACACGATGGAGCAGATCCTGCGCGTGGCGCGCTCGCTGCGGGAGGAGCATGGCTTCCGGGGCTATATCCACCTCAAGACCATCCCCGATGCCGATCCGGCGCTGGTGGCGCAGGCGGGTGCCTATGCCGACCGGCTGAGCATCAATGTCGAGCTGCCGAAGGTGGAGAGCCTGGCCCGGCTGGCGCCGGAGAAGGACAGCGGCGCTATCAAGCGCGCCATGGGCGACCTGCGGCTGCGGATCGAGGGCGCGGCGGAGGCCAGGCGGGAGCACGAGGCCGGACGGGTCCGCGCCACGCCGCCCCGCTTCGCCCCGGCCGGGCAGAGCACGCAGATGATCGTGGGCGCGGATGGCGTGGACGACCGGCAGATCCTGGGCACCACGGCGGCGCTCTACGGGTCCTACCGGCTGCGGCGGGTCTATTTCTCCGCCTATTCGCCCATCCCCGACGCGCCCGCCCTGCTGCCGCCCACGGCACCGCCGCTGGTCCGCGAGCACCGGCTCTACCAGGCCGACTGGCTGATGCGCTTCTACGGCTTCGAGGCCGGGGAGATCGTGGCGCCAGCCGGGGAGGACGGCGCCGCGCCGGGGATGCTCGATCTCGACATCGATCCGAAGCTCGCCTGGGCCCTGCGCAACCGGCACCGTTTCCCGGTGGACCTGAACCGGGCGGGGCGGGAGATGCTGCTGCGCGTGCCGGGCCTGGGGGCGAAGACGGTGGAGCGCGTGATCGCCGCGCGGCGGCACCGGACGCTGCGGCTGGAGGACTTGGCGCGGCTGCACATCCCGCTGCGGAAGGTGGCGCCCTTCCTGATCGCCGCCGGGCACCATCCGCGCGCCGGGCTGCTCGACCGCGCGGACCTGCGCGCCCTGCTGGTGCCCGAAAGGCTGTCTCTTGATCACATCTAC
>NZ_BDLP01000470.1:0-2877 GCF_001950415.1 Roseomonas sp. TAS13 | reverse complement strand
GTCAAAGTCGCGCATGTGAGGCTGTGCCACAGCCGGATGCTGTTCGTCCGCGCTTATCCGCGCGAGACGCAAGAGATGGTGTTTGACGCTCATGACCGGGCGTTCGCCTTCTTTCGCGGTACCTGCATGCGTAATCCGGTGGATTGTGATCAGCGATTCCGTTCGATCGTGATCACTGGGTCCGGTGGATGCTGATCAGCGATTCCGGTGATCGTAATCACCGGGATCGGGGGCGGGTCAGAGGAGTGGCGCGGCCGGCAAGTCTCAACCAGCGGTAGTTTCGTTCCCGTGCTGAGCAGGGGGGCGGGATGCCAGGCGAGAGAGTGCCGATGCGCAAGATCCGAGATGTTCTACGGCTTGGCTGGGGCCAGGGCCTTTCCCAGCGGGTGATAGCTCGCAGCCTTGGGCTGAGCCAGGGCGTGGTGCACGCCTATCTGAGGCGGGCGCGCAGTGCCGGGCTGGGCTGGCCGTTGCCGGACGAGATGAGCGACGCGGGGCTGGAGGCGTTGCTGTTTCCGCCGGCCAGTGGAGCCGCGGTCGAGGACCGGCCGCAGCCCGACTGGGCCTGGGTGCACCGGGAGCTGCGGCGTCCGAACGTGACGCTGTCGTTGCTGTGGGAGGAGTACCGGGCGGGAGCGCCGGACGGGTTTGGCTATTCCTGGTTCTGCGACCTGTACCGGTCCTGGGCGGGACGGCTGAAACCGACGCTGCGGCAGGTCCACCCGGCAGGCGAGCGGATCTTCGTCGATTTCGCCGGCAGCACCATGGCGGTGCTGGAGGGGGCGGGCGGGGCGGAACGACGGGCGGAGATCTTCGTCGCCGTGCTGGGGGCGTCGAGCTACACCTTTGCCTGTGCGGTCTGGAGCCAGGCGCTGCCGGACTGGATCGATGGCCATGTGCGGGCGTTTGCGCATTTCGGCGGTGTTGCGCGTCAACTGGTCAGCGATAACCTGCGCGCCGGGATCACCCGCGCCTGCTTCCACGAGCCGGCGGTGAACCGGACCTATGCCGAGATGGCGGCGCATTACGGCACGGCCGTGCTGCCGGCGCGGCCCTACAAGCCGCGCGACAAGGCCAAGGCTGAAGTCGGTGTGCAGGTGGTGCAGCGATGGATCCTGGCGCGGCTGCGGAACCAGAGTTTTTTCTCCCTGGCCGAGCTCGATGGGGCGATCCAGGCCCTGGTGCTCCAGCTCAACGAGCGGCCGATGCGTGCTCTGGGCACGACCCGGCGTGCCCTGTTCGAGGGACTGGACCGGCCGGCGCTGCAGCCCCTGCCGGAGGTCGCCTATGAGTACGCGGCCTGGAAACGCTGCCGGGTCGGGCTCGACTATCATGTGGAGGTCGAGCGGCACTTCTACTCGGTGCCGCACGCCCTGGTGCGCCAGGAGGTGGAGGCGCGGACCACGGCCGCGACGGTGGAGATCTTTCACCGCGGCCAGCGGGTGGCCAGCCATCCGCGCGGCACCCGCAGGCATCAGCCCAGCACCCTGGCCGAACACATGCCCAAGTCGCATCGCCGCTACCGGGAGTGGAGCCACGAGCGCATTCACCGGGAGGCGGGCGCCATCGGACAAGACACGGCGGCGCTGGTGGAGGTCATCCTGCGCTCCAGGCCGCATCCCGAGCAGGGGTTCCGCTCCTGCATCGGCATCCTCGGCCTGGTAAAACGCCACGGTGCCGAGCGGGTGGACGCCGCCTGCTCCCGGGCACTCGCCTTGGGGACGCGCTCCTACAGCTCGGTCGCCGCCATCCTCAACAACCGCCAGGAGCGGCGGGCCGTGCCGGACGAGCCGGCCATGCTGATGCACGAGAACATCCGCGGCCCCGGCTACTATCATTGAAAGGCGATCCGATGCTGATCCATCCCACCGCCGAGCGCCTGCGCGGCCTCGGCCTGAGTGCCATGGCACAGGCTTTCACCGAACTCCTCGCCGCCCCGGAGGCGGCGGCGCTCTCCCGCGAAGACTGGCTGGGCCTGCTGGTCGACCGCGAGACAACCAGCCGGGACAACAGCCGCCTCACCCGCAGGCTGCGTGAGGCCCGGCTACGTCAGGCAGCGGTGATCGAGGACACCGACTTCCGCACCCCGCGCGGCCTGGACCGGGCGATGTTCCTCCGCCTCGCCGACTGCGGCTGGATCCGCGAGCACAGCCATGTGGTGATCACGGGCCCAACCGGGGTCGGCAAGTCGTGGCTGGCCTGCGCGCTCGGCCACAAGGCCTGCCGGGAGGGCTATTCCGTCCTCTACAAGCGTGCCCCGCGGCTGTTCGCCGATCTGGCGACCGCCCGGGGCGAGGGACGGCTGTCCAGGATGATGGCGGCGATCGAGCGCACACGCCTGCTCATCATCGACGATTGGGGCCCGGAGCCGTTGAACGCCGAGCAGCGCCGCGATCTGCTCGAGATCGTCGACGACCGCTACGACCGCGGCTCCCTGCTGATCACCAGCCAGGTGCCCCCGAACCTGTGGCACGACGTTGTGGGCGATTTGACCCTCGGGGATGCCATCGTGGACCGCATCATTCACCGTGCCCACCGGATCGAACTCAAGGGCGCCAGCCTGCGCAAGCGTCACGCCAGCAACGATGCCTTGACCGGCAAAGCCTGCGAGTGACATCTACAACCGTCGGCCGCACTTCTCCTTGGCCCCAGCCACCTGCCAACCCTCACCAGAGGGCAGATGATCACGATCACCGGATTGCATGATCACCTTCGGCTGGATCAGCCGATCAGGATCACCGGAATACGCAACCTGCACGCGGGGCATCTACGACAACATGCGCACGGCGGTGGACGCGATCCTGGTGGGACGGGATCGCGCCTACAACCGGCGTTTCCTGCGCATGTGCAGCCACTACCTGGTCGAGCCGGTGGCCT
>NZ_BDLP01000469.1:0-2884 GCF_001950415.1 Roseomonas sp. TAS13 | reverse complement strand
CGCCTTACGGTGGAGCTGTGCGTAGATGTGATCAAGAGACAGGCCTGTCCGGCCATGCCGTGCCGGAAACCGCCTATGGCTGGCGTGAGCCCCCGCCGGACGCCGCGCCCCGGGCCTGACGGTTCCGCGGCACTTTCCGGGAAGGTCCTTACCCGCGCTCCGGATGTACGATCACCGCCTGCTGGCCGGACATTCCCGTGCCCTCGCCCAGCCGGATCGTGCCGTCGGCCTGAGGCACGGCCAACGGCGCCACGCGCACCACCTCATCCCCACCGGACATGCCAAGCAGTGCCGCCACACGCGGGCCGGCCACCAGGACCGGCTGTTCCGCATCGCGAGGCTCGCCCTGCCGGCCGATCCGCACCATGGCCCAGCGGCCGTTGCGGGGATTGGTCACCCGGGCCGTGCTGCCGGCCGGCAGGCTGTTGCTGAGGGCCATGTCGCCGTCGGGATCGAAGCTGCCGCGTTCCAGCCGCCCCGCACCCTTGCCGGATGGGTCCCGCACCATGAGCTGCATGTCGAGCGCCCGGCCCGAGCGGTCGATCTGCGGCCGGTCCGCCAGCGCCGGGGCGGCAAGCGGCCCTCCCAGCAAGTTGAGGCCCAGCAGGGCGATACCTGCGATCCGCCGGATTGCCATCATCTCTGCCTCCCTCGCCATGTCGGTTAAAGCTCGGTGTTAAGACGCTGGCGGAAGCAACGGGTTTGAGCGGAAAGATGGTTTCAGGAGAACCGTCCCGACACAAGATCGGGAAATCCAGCCGCATCAAGGACATGGAAGGCAGGCCCCGGGCTTGTGTCTTTTCCCGCCGGAAAGGCTCGGGCATGACACGGGCGGACCGGGACGGGTGCGAGGCTGCCTCCCGCCCCTTCCGTACCGGCAAAGGAGGCCATCGATGCGGCGACGCGCTCTCCTGGCGGCGGGGACATCCGGCATGGTGACAGCGGCGGGCAGTGGCGCCGCACAAGTGGCGCCCACCCCCATGCGCCGCCGCGAATGGGAGATGCTGGCGGGCGGCGAAACGGAACGGCCCTACCGGATCTACTTCGCGGAGCCCGGCACCCCCCCACCGGCGGGCGGCTTTCCGCTCTTCCTGCTGCTGGACGGCGACGGGCATTTCGAGCCCGCGGTGGCGGCGCTGGAGGCCCATGGCGGCAGCGCGGCGATCGCGGCCATCGGCTATCCGGGGCGGAACCGGCGCGAGCTGGACTATACCGTGCCGGCCGAGCCGCCGATCCCGGAGGAAGGCGGCGCCCCCGCCTTCCTGGCCTTCGTCCGGGACGAGCTGCTGCCCCGGCTGGCACAGGAAGCGAGGCTGGACCCGGCGGACCGGAGCCTCTTCGGCCACTCCTATGGCGGCCTCTTCGTGCTCTATACGCTGTTCCGCCAGCCTGGCCTGTTCCGCGCCCATGTCGCGGCCAGTCCCTCGATCGGCTACGGCCAGGGCACGATCCTGCCGCTGGAGGCCGGCTTCGAGGCCGCCCCGCCCGAGGTCGCCCCCCGCCTGCGCCTCCTGGTCACGGTCGGCGAGTTGGAGCAGCCGCGCCCGCCCGCCCCGATCTCGGAACGCGCCCGCATCGCCCGGCAGGTGGACCGGGCGCGCGATCTGGTGGAACGGCTCTCGCAGCTCGGCCCGGCCGGACCCCGGGTCGCCTTCCACCTCTTTCCCGGCGAAACCCACCAGTCGGTCGTGGACCCGGCCATCCGCCTCGGCCTGGACTTCGTCCTGCAACGCTGAGGGACCGGCGTTCAGCCCGCCTTCTTCTCCCAGCCGCGGGCACCCTGCTGCCAGTAGGTCAGCGCATGGCCGGCTGCCTTGGCGCGGCGCCAGCGGTCGCGGGCGGCCTCGGTGGCCTCCGCGTCGTTTCCGTCGAAGAGGTCGAGCACCCGGTCGAAGCGGTCCAGCCGGGCGCTCTCGGCGCCATCCACCAGGAAGAGGAAGCGTGCCCCGTTGGGCGCCTCGTCCTCCGTGGTGAGCCAGATCGGCTGCAATTCCGCATGGCCCACGGCGGGCGTGCCGTGCGGCAGCCAGTCGGGATCGGTGCTGAGCCAGAGCGAGGCATCCAGCGCGGCCAGCCGCTCCGGGCCGCCGCACAGCACCACGGCACGGCCGCCGCTTTCCAGCACGCGGCCCAGCAGGCGCGGCAGGGCCTGGGCCAGTGGCGTGCGCGTCAGGTGGTAGAAGCCGATCTCAGCCACGCCGCCTCCGCCGGGTCTCGAAATGATCCCGCACCAGGCGGTCGAGCAGGCGCACGCCGTAGCCGCTCGGCCCCTTGGGACCCAGGGGGCCATCTTCCTCCCGGCTTTCCATTCCGGCGATGTCAAGATGCGCCCAAGGGGTGAATCCGGGGATGGACCCGGATGGCGCGCCGTTGCCCGGGCCGATGAATTCGCGCAGGAAGGCGGCGGCATGGCAGGCATCGGGGATGCCGCGGCGCCCGGTGCCGCCGGGCCAGCACTGGCGCAGGTCGGCGATGTCGCTGTGCAGGTCCTCGCGATGCGACGTGCCGATCGGCATGGGCCAGAGCGGCTCACCCACCGCCTCGCCCGCCGCCATCACCGCGTCGCGCAGCGTGTCGTCATTGCCGAACAGCCCGGCGCGGTGATGGCCCAGCGCGGTGACGATGCTGCCGGTCAGCGTGGCGAGGTCGATGACGGCACGCGGCCGCAGCGCGGAGACCGCGTGCGTCAGCGCATCGGCCAGCACCAGGCGGCCCTCGGCATCCGTGTCCACCACCTCCACCGTGCGGCCCGACAGGGTGCGCACCACGTCGCCGGGGCGGAAGGAGGCGGCGCCGACCGCATTCTCGGCGATGGCCAGCACGGCGGCCGCCGGGGTGCGGCTGCCACGCGCGGCGAGTGCCAGCATGGCCCCGGCGCAGGCGG
>NZ_BDLP01000468.1:0-2891 GCF_001950415.1 Roseomonas sp. TAS13 | reverse complement strand
CGGGGAGGGCATCGCCGCCTCGGCCCGCCCCGTGCTCTGGTCGGCGGCGCTGGGCTGGGCGGGGGAGGCGATGCCGCTCGGCCTCGGCGCCGGGGGCTTCACCGTCGCCGCCGGCTATGGCGAGCGACGCGGCATGTACCCGCACAACCACGCCCTGGAAGCCCTGGCCGAGGAAGGCCCGCTCGGCCTGCTGCTCTGGCTCGGCGCCTTCGGCGGCGGCGCGGCGGTGGTGCTGGTCCGGCTGCTGGCCCTGCCGGAGGATCTGGAGCCGGAGCGGGTGGGGCGGATCGTGGCGCTGGTGATCCCGGTGGCGATCGGCGCCATGGTCTCGACCGACCTGGGCAACCGCATGGTCTGGTTCGCGCTGGGCCTCGCTTTGTCGCTGGGCATCAGGGCGCAGCGTGTCTGAGCCGGGGGAAGGCTTCTACGCCCGCCGCCTGAAGCGCGGGCTCGACCTCGCGGGCGCGGCGCTGCTGCTGGCGCTGCTCTGGCCGCTGCTGCTCGGCACGGCGCTCGCCGTGGCCCTGGCCTTCGGCCGCCCGGTGCTGTTCCGGCAGAGCCGCGCCGGCTGGCGGGGGCGGAGCTTCACCATCCTCAAGCTCCGCTCGATGCGTGACCCCGCCTGGCCGGGCGAGCCCGATTCGGTGCGGCTGACCGGCTTCGGGCGCCGCCTGCGCGCCAGCGGGCTGGATGAGCTGCCGCAGCTGGCGAACATCCTGCGCGGCGAGATGAGCCTCGTCGGCCCGCGCCCGCTGCCGCCCGCCTATACCCCGCTCTACACGGCGCGGCAGGCCGGCCGCCTCGCCGTCAGGCCCGGCCTGCTCGGCCCGGTGACCGCGCGCGGCCGCAATGCCCTGCCCTGGGAGGAGCGGCTGGAATGGGATGCCCGCTATGTCGCCCGCGTCACGCTGGCGGGGGACGTCGCCATCGTCCTCGCCAGCCTGGCGCTGCTGCTGCGCGGGCGGGGCGCCACCGCGCCCGGCCATGCCACCAGCCCCGGCTTCACCGGCACGGCGCCCGCCAGCCAATCCACGGCGGCGGATGCGGGGGGCACGCCGCCGTGCTGATGCAGCGCCGCAACATTCCGCCGGGGATGGTGATTCTGACCACGGATTGCATATCTTAAGTTGTAATTCACGATATATTTACAACCATGAACGCCGGAATCCCCCGGCCGGCGAGGGGTGTCCAGAATGGACAGGGCAGCATGGGCATGGATGTAAGCGCCGCCGGGGAGACAGCACTCCTGTCCCTCTCCGACACGCTGCTCAGCCCGTCCGGGCCGCCCCGGCATCCCGCTATGCCGGATCGCGGCCGCACGGCACCGCCCGCCACCCGCATCCACCTTTCCCCGCCGCAGCTTTGCGGGGAGGAGGAGCAGGCGCTGCGCGACACGCTGGCCAGCGGCTGGCTCGCCCCCGCCGGTCCCGCCCTGCCGGCCTTCGAGGCGGCCATCGCCGCCTGCACCGGCTTCCGCCACGTCGCCGCCCTGGCTTCCGGCACGGCGGCGCTGCATCTCGGCTACCGGCTGCTCGGCCTCGAGCCGGGCGACGAGGTCTGGACCAGCACCCTGACCTTCGTGGCCACGGTGGCCCCGGCGGCGCAGATGGGCGCGCGGCTGGGCTTCCTCGACGTTTCCCCGGAAAGCTGGACGCTGGACCCCGGCCTGCTGCGGGAGGCCCTGGCCCGCGCCGCCCGCCAGGGCCGGCTGCCGCGCGTGGTGGTGCCGGTGGATCTCTACGGGCAATGCGCCGATCTCGCCGCGATCGCGGAGGCCTGCGGCCGCTGGGGCGTGCCGGTGCTCAGCGACAGCGCCGAGGCGCTGGGCGCCTTGCAGCACGGCCGTTCCGCCGGGCGCGGGGCGCGGCTGGCCGCCTTCTCCTTCAACGGCAACAAGATCGTCACCGGCGGCGGCGGCGGCGCCCTGGCCTCGGACGACGAGGCGCTGGTCGCCCGCGCCCGCCACCTCGCCACCCAGGCCAAGGAGCCGGCGCCCCACTACCAGCACGAGACCACCGGCTATTCCTACGGCCTGTCCTCGCTGCTGGCGGCGGTCGGCCGGGCGCAGCTGCGGCACCTGGAGGTGCGGGTGGCGCAGCGCCGCGCCGTCTTCGCCCGCTATGCCGCCGGGCTGTCGGGGCTGCCCGGCCTGCGCCTGATGCCGGAGCCGGTCTGGAGCCGCTCCTCGCGCTGGCTCACCGCCATCCTGGTCGATCCCGCCGAGGCGGGCACGGACCGCGAGGCCATCCGCCTGGCGCTGGAGGCGGCCTCGGTGGAAAGCCGCCCGGTCTGGAAGCCGCTGCACCTGCAACCGGCCTTCCGCGCGGCGAGCCATCTGGGCGGCGGGGTCGCCGCCTCGCTCTTCGAGCAGGGCCTCTGCCTGCCCTCCGGCGCCATGGGCCCGGCGGAACAGGACCGGGTGATCGGCATCATCCGCGCCTGCTTCGGGCACGGCCCATCGGGACGTGCCCGGACGGGCCGGGGAGGCACCCGGCCGTGACCGGACCGCTGCGCATCCTGTACCTGCACCAGCACTATTCCGCCCCTGCCGGCAGCACCGCCACGCGCGCCCATGCCATGGCCGCCGGGCTGGCGGCGCGGGGGCATGACGTGACCCTGGCCTGCGGCCGCTACGACGGCGCCGAGACCGGGCTGGAGGGCCGCTTCTGCCTGGGCCGCCGGCAGGGGCGCGCACCCGGCCCGGCAGGCTTCGGCCTGATGGAGTTCGACATCCGCTGCGGCAATGCCCAGGACAGGGCCGGGCGCCTGCTGGCCTTCGGGCGCTATGCCGCCGCGGCCTCGGGTCTGGCGCTGTCGCGGCCCTGGGACCTGGTGGTCGCTTCCTCCACCCCGCTCACCGTGGCTGTCTCTTGATCACAAGTCTCGACGTC
>NZ_BDLP01000467.1:0-2926 GCF_001950415.1 Roseomonas sp. TAS13 | reverse complement strand
GCGCGAGGTGCTGGCCGACCTGCCCGAGGCGGCCGGCGGCCGGGCGGAGCTCGCCGGGCTGGTGGAGGCCCTGGCGGAACAGCGCCGCCTGCTGGGCGTGTTCCAGGCGGCGGCGCGGGAGGCCGGGCTGGCCGATGCCGCCCTGGTCCGCGCCCGCGCCGCGGCGGAAGACCGCAGCGGCCAGGCCCGGGAACAGGCGCGGGCCCAGCTGAACCGCGCCTCGCAGGAGGCCGGGCGTACCGGACAGGCGGCGGACGCGGCCTGGGCCGCCTGGCAGAAGGGCGTCCAGGCGCTGCGGGCCCGCACCGGCTGAGGCCAGGCTAGGGATCGGACATGGGGATCGGGCATGGCCGGGGGCACAACCCTTGGCCCTGCCGTTCGTTTTTCCGGCCAGGCGGAGCGTGGCGCTCAACATGCCGCGCACCCCCCCGGTTCAACGGAATGACGAGGAGTATTCCCATGGCAGACGCGAAGAACCGCAAGGTGGCCATCCTGGCGACGGACGGCGTCGAGCGGGTGGAGCTGACGGAGCCGATGAAGGCGCTCCGCGACGCCGGCGCCGAGGTCGTGGTGCTGTCCCTGAAGTCCGGCGAGATCCAGGCCATGGACGAGGACGTGAAGCCCTCCGAGAAGATCAGGGTGGACTTGGAGGTTTCGGCGGCGAAGCCCGAGGCGTTCGACGCGCTGGTCCTGCCCGGCGGCACCACCAACCCCGACAAGCTGCGCCAGGATGAGTCGGCGGTGGCTTTCGTGAAGGGCTTCGCGCATTCCGGCAAGCCGGTGGCGGCGATCTGCCACGGCCCCTGGATGCTGGTGGAAGCCGGGGCGGTGAAGGGACGGAAGATGACCTCCTACCCCTCGCTGAAGACCGACCTCCGCAACGCCGGGGCGGAATGGGTGGACGAGACCTGCGTGGTGGACGGCAACTTCATCACCTCCCGCAATCCCAAGGACCTGCCGGCCTTCTGTGATGCCGTGGTGCGGGCGGTGGAACAGGCGGCGCCGCGCAAGGCGGCCTGAGACCCGCTGGCCGGACGGCCCTCGCCGCCCGGAATGGCGCGCAGGGCGACCGTGCCCCGGGCGAGGACAGGGGAGGACCTGTTACAGCACGACACCCGACAGCCGGTTGTGCTGTTCCGCCCCTCATGCGACCTCCGCGCCCGATGACAAGGGTAACGGAGGTTTCCATGCTTGGCTGGTCGCGGGTGCTGACGGGGGTTCTCTGCCTGTCCGTCCCGGCTTTCGCCCTGGCGGCCCCGACCCCAGCCCCGGCGCCGGATACGCCCGCGGCCCGTCCCGGCGATGCCGCGCCGACCGGGGCGCCGGACCCTTCCGCCCGGCCCCCCGCTGTGCCTGCCAAGCCTTCCCTGGCCGCGCTCTGGAACGCGCTGCCGGGCGAGGCGGGCGGCTTCCGCCGCAAGGAGGTGGAACAGCCTTCCCCCAGTCCGGAAGGGGTGGAAGGGCTGATCGCCCGCTATGCGGGACCTTCCGGCCGCGCCACCGTCTATCTCTACGGCAAGCCCACGGAAACGGTGCCGGACGGGCCCTTCTCCGCCGTGCTGGCGGCGGAACTGGCCAGCGAGGCCGCCTATCTGCGCACCGAGTTGCAGCGCGGTGAGGGTGGCGTCCGGCTGCTGGCCCAGCGCCATGCCGATCTGGGCGTGGGAGGCGGCACGCCCGTGATTTCCTGCGAGGCCTTCGACCTGATGGCCGGCAAGAAGCCGCAGGAGCAGACCCTGTGCATGAGCGGCGTGGCCGGCCGCATGCTGAAGCTGCACCTGATCACCGAGCCGAAGCCCAAGGAAGAGGAGGAGCTCCGCCGCAACATCGCGCGCTTCGCGGTGGAGATGGTGCGCGCACTGCACGGGCCCGGGCGCGGCTGACCCGGCGGAGCCCTGGCGGCTGTGGCGATGTGCCGCATAATGCCGGCATCCCCGCCCGAGCAGGAGCCTTGCCGATGGTCGCCCGAATCGTGTTCCTCGACCCTCTGAGCCCGCAGCGCATGGAGGCGCTGAACGGGCTCCTGCCGCCCGGCTTCTCGATCTTCACCACCACCGCGCGGGACGAGGCCACCCAGGCCGCCGCGATCGCCGAGGCCGACTACGCCATCTCCGGCGACGTGCCGGTGACCGGCGCGATGATGCGCGGCGCGAAGCAGCTCCGGGGCGTCCACAAATGGGGTGTCGGCATCGACAACTTCGACCTCGGTACGGCGCGCGAGCTGGGCATCCGCATCATGCGCACCACCGGCAGCAACGCCGTGCCGGTGGCCGAGACGGCGCTGGCGATGATGATGGCCACGGCGCGCGGCATCCTGCCGGGGCACAAGGGGCTGGAGCGCGGCGAATGGCTCAAGGGGGCCGTGGGCCAGCACTGCTTCATGCTCAGCGGCAAGACCGTCGGCATCGTCGGGCTGGGCTATATCGGCAAGAGCCTGGCGCGGCTCCTGCGCGGCTTCTCCTGCCGCGTCCTGTACAGCAAGCCGAACCGGCTCGATCCGGCGGAGGAGGCGGAGCTCGGCGTGGAGCACGTGCCCTTCGAGACGCTGCTCGCGGAATCCGACGTCATCTCGCTGCACTGTGCGCTGACGCCGCAGACGCGCGGCCTCTTCGCCGCGCCGCAGTTCCGGGCGATGAAGAAGACCGCCGTGCTGGTCAACGTCGCCCGTGGCGGCGTGGTGGTGGAATCCGATCTGGTCGAGGCCCTGCGCGCCGGCGAGATCCAGGCCGCCTGCGTCGATGTCTTCGAGACCGAGCCGGTGCCGGCGGACCATCCGCTGCTGCACATGGAGAACGTGATCGTCACGCCGCATATCGGCGCCGCCGCACGCGACAACTTCGCCGCCACCGTCACCCGCATGTACCGCAACATCGCCAGCGTCGAGCATGGCGAGCCGGTGGCGCCGCTCGACCTCGTGGTCTGATGC
>NZ_BDLP01000466.1:0-2929 GCF_001950415.1 Roseomonas sp. TAS13 | reverse complement strand
GCGGACAGGACCGGCAGGTCGCGCTTGCGCAGATGGGCCCGCACCTCGTCGCGCAGCCGCCCCTGGGAGGGGACGCGGTTCAGCAGCAGGGCGACGGGGCGCTTCTCGTCGGCGGCGACCGAGAGGGTGGCGTCGATGGCCCAGACATCGGGCATCGAGGGCTGCAGGGGGATGAGCACGAGATCGGCCGCGCGGATGGCGCGGCGGGCATCGGCATCGGCATGGGGCGGCGTGTCGAGGATCAGGAAGCCGGGAGCCTTGCGGCGCTTCTCCACCATCTGCGACACGCGCCAGCCCGCCGGGGCGTCGAAATCCAGCGCCGGGGCATCCTCCGGCCGTTCCTGGTGCCAACGGCTGAGCGTGCCCTGCGGGTCGGTGTCGAGCAGGGCGACGGGAATGCCCTCGGCCAGCAGGGCGGTCGCCAGGTTAGCCGCCACCGTGGACTTGCCCGCGCCGCCCTTCTGGCTCGCCACCGCCACCACGAATGCCATTGCCGTCCTCTTTCCTGGGGCTGCCGGGTGCCCCCGGAGCCAGGGGCTGCGGGGGCCGGCGCGAATCCGTCCCCGGTGACAGACTGGGGCTTTTCATCCGGTTTGGCGAACGACCCCGCGAGGGGCGGCGCCCACCGGGCCGGTGTCAGGCGACGCCGTGGTCGCGGAACCAGGCGAGCATGCGGCGCCAGCCATCCTCGGCGGCCTCGCGGCGGTAGCTGGGGCGGTAGTCGGCGTGGAAGCCGTGCGGCGCGTCCGGAAGGACCACGATCTCCACCTGCCGGCCGGCGGCGCGGGCCTTTTCCGCCGCCGCCTGCACCTGGGCCACCGGGATGCCCTGGTCGGCGCCCCCATAGAGGCCGAGCAACGGGCATTTCAGCTCGGCGGCCACATCGGTGGGGGTGCGCGGCTGGATGTCGCTGGTGCCGCCGCCGACCGGCCCGTACCAGGCCACGGCGGCCTTCAGGGCGGGGTTCCGGGCGGCGTAGAGCCATGTGTTGCGGCCGCCGCGGCAGAAGCCGGTGACGCCGAGCCGTGTGGTGTCGCCGCGCCCCTCGGCCCTGGCCCAGGCCACGGTGGCATCGAGGTCCGACAGCATGGTGTCGTCGGGCGCCTTGCTGATCACGTCGCGCACGATCTGCTGCACGTCGGTCATCTTCGAGAGATCGGCGAGGCGGGCATAGAGTTCCGGCGCCACGGCGAGGTAGCCGGCCTTGGCGAGGCGGCGACAGATGTCCTTGATGTAGTCGTGGACCCCGAAGATCTCCTCGATCACCAGCACGGTGGGGAAGGGGCCTTCGCCGGCCGGACGGGCGGCATAGGCGGGGATCTGGGCGCCGCCGGTGGGGATCTGCACCTCGCTGGCCCAGAGGCCGACATTGTCCGTCTGGATCACCTGGGCCGCCGCGCCATGGGCGGTGGCCAGGGTCAGGCCGGTCATCAGCGAGGTCATGACGATGGTGCGCCGGTGCAGGCCGCGGCCGTCCGGGGCACCCCCCTGGTTGGCGGTGGACCGTGGGCTGGCAGGTTGGATCAGGCCGTCGAGGCCGTGCAAATCCGTCATCGTCATATCCTTCCGTCCGGCTGGCGCCGGAAAGGGTGGGGACCCCGGCGCATCCGGGGGCGGGGCGCGGCGTTGGCAGGGTGACATGGGGGTGGGGGCGCGGGAAGCTCCCGTCCCCGGTGCTCACGGGCTTCCTATCGTCCGCCGCACCGTTCGACCGGCCGCCCGTCCGCTGTCCCCCCCCCCTGGTCCCCCTGATCCCTCCTGAGGGGCGGCCGGCCTTCGCGAGGAACCTGGCTTGATCCGCAAGACGCACCCCATCCCACCGGAACTGCTGACCCCCGCCGAGATGGCCCGCGCCGATGCGCTGGCCGCCGTCGCCGGGCACCCGACGGCGGCGTTGATGGCGGCCGCCGGGCGGGCGGTGGCGCGGGCGGTGCGCCGGCGCTGGCGACCCCGGCGGGTCGTGGTGCTGTGCGGCCCCGGCGACAACGGGGGCGACGGCTGGGTGGCGGCGCGGCTGCTGGCGCAGGAGGGCTGGCCCGTCGCGGTGGCGGCCCTGGCGGAGCCGCGTCCGGGCGGGGCGGCGGCGGAGGCCGCGGCGCGCTGGCGGGGACCGAGGCTGGGCTGGGACCCGGTGGCGGTGTCGCGGGCAGAGGTGGTGGTGGATGCGGTCTTCGGCGCCGGCCTGTCGCGGCCGGTGGAAAGGACGGTCGCGGATGTGCTGCGTGCCATAGCGGCGCCGGTCCTCGCCGTGGATGTGCCGAGCGGGGTGGATGGCGGCACGGGACAGGTGCGGGGCCAGGCGGCCCGAGCCGTGGCGACCGTGACCTTCGCGCGGCTGAAGCCGGGCCATCTGCTGCTGCCCGGGCGCGAGTTCTGCGGCGAGGTGGAGCTGGCGGAGATCGGCCTGCCGGATTCCGTCATCGCCGAGGTGGGGCCGCGTGCCTTCCGCAACGGGCCCTGGCTGTGGCGCCTGCCGCACCCGTCGGCGGCGATGCACAAGCACGAGCGTGGCCATGTGGTGGTGGCCGCCGGGGCGACCATGCCCGGGGCGGCGCGGCTGGCGGCGGCGGCGGCGCGCCGGGCGGGGGCGGGGATGCTGACGGTTGCCGCGACCTCGCCGGGGGCCGCCTTCATCCTGCGCGGCGTCGCCATGCCCGGCGACATCATCGCCGACCCGCCGCCGGATGCGCTGATTGGCGGCAAGGGGCGGGTCTGGGTCCTGGGGCCAGGCCTGCCGCCGGACGAGCGGGCGGGCGCGTTGCTGGACAAGGTGCTCGCGGCGGGGCAGCCGGTGGTGGCGGATGCCGGGGCGCTGACCCTCTGCGCCGGGAATCCGGAGCGGCTGCGCGGCGCCACCATCGTCACGCCCCATGCCGGGGAGTTCGCGCTGTCTCTTGATCACATCTACGCACAGCTCCACCGTAAGGCG
>NZ_BDLP01000465.1:0-2946 GCF_001950415.1 Roseomonas sp. TAS13 | reverse complement strand
CCACCGAGATCTACACCTCTCTATGCTGACGTCGAGACTTGTGATCAAGAGACAGGCAGGTCGAGCTGCCAGCGCGGCATCGGGATGGCGGCGGGGTCGCGCAGGATGTCGGGGCGGTTGGCGGGCAGGCGCAGACGGCCCAGCAGCAGGTCGGACAGTGCCGCCGAGGCGGCCCGTATGAGCCCTGCCGCATGGGCGGCGGGATCGGCGGCGACGGCGGCCTCGGCGGGAATGGCGTAGTCGGCGGGGCTGAGCCCGTCCTCCTCCAGCCGGTGCAGGCGCTCCGCCAGGCGTTGCAGCGCGGCGGGCTGGGCATGGGCCGTGGCGGCCGCGGCCGGATATCCGCCCGGCTTTCCCCCAGGGGCCAGCAACGGCATGGCACTGCCCATGAGAGCCAGGGAGAAATCGCGTCGGCGCATGGGTGACGGGATAGCCGGGCCGGGCCAGGGCTGCCAAGCCGCAGACTTCCGCGGCGGCGCAGCGGAAACATGACGCAACATGGGCAAGGGCGGCCGGGCGTCCTCCTGCCCCGCCGCATCGCGTGCTGCCGGTCGCCCTAGCGGCCGCCTCGCATCGGGCGGGCCGTTCCGCGGCGGCCCGGGGGCGGCCGATCCGGGGTCAGCCGACCCAGAGGAAGATCAGCCAGGTCAGGAAGGCCGTCACCAGCAGGGCGTAAAGCAGGGCCCGGGCGATGCCGAACCATTCGCTGCGCGGGTCCGGCGCCCCTTCCTCCGGGTGATAGGAAGGCCGCGGCGTCAGCGGATCGGCTGGCCGGGCCGTGGCTTCGGCCCCCGTCATCCCAACGGGAGTACCGGAGGCATCCAGGTCAGGCCGGCCGGGCGATGGTAGGCCGTCTTTGTGTGAGAGCGTGTCGCTCACCGTCCTGATCCCCTGATCTGGCCCGATCCTCACTCGGAGCGAGCCGGCGGGGGGATTTTGGCACAGGTTTTTCGCTCGATCATTATCTATCGGGCGGATAGCTAAATTATTGATACGGGTTGAATAGGTTAATGCAATCTGGAGGGGAAACTTACCTCGCGCTCGCCTCGCACGCCGGAAAATTTCCCATGCCCGATCCCCGGCGGCGCTGGCGCCCATGGGAGCGGGCGGAATAGATTTCGCTGTGCTGCGGAAGGATTCCTCCCTTCGCAGGGAGCGAGATTGCGCCGTGACCTGGTCCATCGTCGCGCACGACCCGCATCGCGAGACCTTCGCCGTCGCCGTGACCACCTGCAATCTCGCCGTGGGGGCCTCCTGCCCCTTCGTGCGGGCGGGGGTCGGGGCGGTGTCCACGCAATCCTTCACCAACCGCTATCTCGGCCCCGCCGTGCTGGACGGGATCGGGGCCGGACTGCATCCGGCCGCCGCCATCGAACAGGCGCTGGCCGGTGATGACGGGCGCGAGCTGCGCCAGGTCCATGCGGTGGACCGCCAGGGGCGCGTGGCCGCCTGGACCGGGCGGCACTGCGTCGCCTGGGCGGGGCATAGCGGGGCGCCCCATGTCTCCTTCGCCGGCAACATGCTGTCGGGGCCGGCCGTGCTGCAGGATACCGAGGCCGCCTTCGCCGTGCATGGCGGCCTGTCCCTGCCCCGCCGGCTGGTGCAGGCCCTGATGGCGGGGGAGGCGGCGGGCGGCGACCGGCGCGGCCGCCAGTCCGCCGCCCTGGTGATGGTGTCCACCGAGGATTTTCCCGACCTGGACCTGCGGGTGGACGATCATGTGGAGCCGCTGCCGGAGCTGCGGCGGCTGCTCGGCCTCTGGGAGCGCCAGCGCGAGCCCGGCCTCGCCGAGGCGCCGCGCAGGGCCGACCCCGCCGGCCTGACCGATCTCGACACGATCGAGGCCCGGTGGATCGAACGCGGGCTGGACCTGCGCTTTCCGCGCTGAGCCGCCGGCGCGAACCGGACGTTGCCCGAGGCCGCTTCCGGCTCTAGATTCGCCTCCGCTCTGGCGGAGCTGAACGGGTGCCGGCCCGGAAAACTACTTGCCCCGGGACGGGGCGGCTCCCCGCCATGAGGCACCGCGCAGGCCCGGCGCGCCGACAGCCCCCGGGATGCGCCTGCCTTTTCCTTCGGGGCGATGCAGATGACGGAACATTCCTCCTTTCTTCCGGTGGCCGAGGCCTATGACCTCTGGGCCGGCACCTATGACACGCAGGACAACCCGATGGTCTTCGGGGCGAGCCGGATCGTGGAGGGGCTGGCCGGGGAGGTCCGAGGCCGCGACGTGGTGGAATTCGGTTGCGGCACCGGGCGCAACCTCGCCCGGCTGCGGGCCGGGGGCGCGGCGAGCCTCACCGGACTCGACCTGTCCGCCGGGATGCTGGACCAGGCGCGGCGGCGCGGCCCGGATTTCCACCTGCTGCGCCATGACATGAGCCAGCCGGTGGCGCTGCCGGATGCCTCGGCGGATCTGGCCCTGTTCTGCCTTTCGCTGGAACACATGGCCGACCTGCTGCCGCCCTTGCGGGAGGCGCGCCGCCTGCTGCGCCCGCGGGGGGAGGTCCGGATCGTCGAGATCCACCCTTTCCTGTCGCTCGGCGGGACGGGGGCGCATTTCCAGGCCGGCGGGCGGGAGATCCGCATGCCGACGGTGGCGCATGGCTTCGCCGACTACCTCAACGGCTTCGCGGCGCTGGAGCTACGCCTCCTCGCCTGCCGGGAATGGCGGCCGCGCGACTTCGGCGGCGCGTTGCCGGAGCGGGTGCTCAAGCGGGGGCCGGACCACCCGCTGCTGGTGGAGTTCCGCCTGGGCCGCTGACCCCTCTGGCGCCCGCCTCCAGCATGTCCCGGATCGTGGCGGCCAGGTCCTTGAACTCGCTGGCGCGCGGGGAGCGGGCCCGCCAAGCGAGGCCCAGCATCCGGCCGGGCGTGTCCTCCACCGGGCGCAGCTCCACATTCGCCCCGGCCAGCACGCCCCCCTCCACCGCCAGCCGGGGGAGCAGC
>NZ_BDLP01000464.1:0-2954 GCF_001950415.1 Roseomonas sp. TAS13 | reverse complement strand
AGACAGGCGACGGCATGGACGGCGTAGCCGTCCTGCGACAGCAGGCGGCTCATCCAGGCCCTGCGGGTGGCGCTGTCCTCCACCAGCAGGATGGCGGCGCGGCGGAAGGCGGGCTGTGCCTGCGAGCCGGCGGGTGGCGGCGCCTCCTCGGCGCCCCGCGGCCGGCGGCGCAGCAGCGCCCGCAGCCGCAGCAGGATCACCTCCTGTCCCGCGGCCTTCGACACATAGGCATCGGCGCCGCTTTCCAGCCCCTGCCGCTCCAGGTCCTGCTCCCGCGCGTTGGTGAGCATCAGCACCGGAATCGCCCGGGTGCGCAGGTTCATGCGGATGCGGCGCGAGAACTCGTCGCCGTTGATGCCGGGCAGGTGGTAGTCGGCGATCACCAAGTCGGGCAGCCCGTCGTTCAGCCCGTCCAGCGCCGCCTCGGCCGTGGCCGCGCGCGTCACGGCGAAGCCCTGTTGTTCCAGCATCCGGCGAAGCTGCAGGGCCTGGGTATCGGAATCCTCGACCAGCAGGATGCTGGCGCCGGCGTTGGCTTCGCCGTTCATGCACGCGCCTCCGGCATGGCCAAGCGCAGCAGGCGCGGCGCGATCAGGTGCAGCGGCAGGCTCGCCGAGGAGCCGCCCAACCGCACCGCCGCCGCCGGCATGCCATAGACGACGGCGCTGCTCTCGTGCTCGGTGATGGTGAAGCCGCCCTGACGCCGCAACTCCGTGAGCCCCCTCGCTCCATCCTCGCCCATGCCGGTCAGCAGGATTCCCAGCCCCCTGGTCCCGGCGGCCTCCGCCACGGACCGGAACAGCAGGTTGGCCGAGGGGCGCTGGCCGCCCACCGAGGGACCGGCGCTGACCTGCAACGGACCGGCCCGCGACAGCAGCAGGTGCCGGTCGCCGGGCGCCACATAGACATGGCCGGGCAGGGGCGTCACCCCATCGCGGCCAATTTCCACCTTCAAGGGAACGAGACCGTCCAGCCAGGCGGCGAAGCCCTCCATGAAGGGCGCCCCCATGTGCTGCACCAGCAGGAGCGGCGCCGGGAAGCCGGCGGGCAGGGCGCCGATCACCCGCGCCAGGGCCGGCGGCCCGCCGGTGGAGGCGGCCATGGCCACCACCGAGGGACGCACGGGCGCGGCGCCGGGAGGCGCCATGGGCAGGGCTTCCGGAAGGACCGGGAAGGGCGGCTCGGCGGCCCGGCCGATGGCGCGGCGCCGGATCACCGGCACCTGGCTCATGATGAAGAGCTGGGTGCAGATCTCCTCCGCGATCGCCTCGTAGTGGCGGGAGGACAGGCCGACCGGCTTCTCCACCACCGACAGCGCCCCGGCGCGCAGCGCGTTCATGGAGATGCGCAGCGAGGCATCCTCCACCGCGTCGGCGATCACCACGATCGGCGTCGGGTTCTCCTCCATGATCCGCCGCGTCGCCTCCAGCCCGTCCATGCCGGGCAGGCGGATGTCCATCGAGACGACATCGGGCCGCAGGCGCGGCAGCGAACGCAGCGCCTCCTCCGCCGATTCCACCGCTCCCACCAGCAGCAGGCGCGGGTCGCTGGCGATGATGTGCGTGAGGAGACGGCGCACCACCAGCGAGTCCTCCACGACCATGACCCTGACGGGCAGCGTCCGTCCGGAGGGGAGCTGCCCCCGGGAGGAGCCGGGAGAGGGGGCGGCGCCGTTCACAGCAGTTGCCCGATCGTGGCCAGGAGCTCGCGCTGGTCGAACTTCTGCTTGGTGAGATAGGCCCCGGCGCCCAGTTCCAGCCCGCGCCGGATGTCCGCCTCGTCGGCGCGGGAGGTCATCAGGATCACCGGCAGCCCGGCGAGGCGCGGGTCGTTCTTGATCGCCTGCAGGAGACCGAAGCCGTCCATCCGCGGCATCTCCACATCCGCGAGCACCAGGTCGATCACCGCCTCGCCGCCGCGCAGGAGGTTCAGCGCCTCCACCCCGTCCACGGCCAGCAGGACGCGGTAGCCCTGCGCCTCCAGGATGCTCTTCTCCAGGGTCCGCGTGGTGATGGAATCGTCCACCACCAGGATACTGGCGCGCTCGCCGGCCTCCGCCTCGCCCGCCGGAGCGCCGGGACGGGGCACCAGGCCGAGCCTGTCGCTCCGGCCCCCGGCGGCCTGTCCTCTGGCATCTCCCCCGGCGCCGTGGCCCTCGCCGGTGCCGCCCATGCCGCGCAGCCAGCGGTCCATCAGCCCCTCGGGGCGCAGCAGCGGCACCAGGCTCCCCGCCGGCAGGACCAGGCCGGAGACCAGGGCGGGGTCCAGCCCCCAGCCGCCCCCCGCGCCCGCATCCACCGCCGAGACGGGCAGCGTCCGCACGTCGGAGAGCGCCTCCACCGCGAGCAGGCAGCGCCGCTCCCCGGCCCGCAGCAGGACCGCGCTCAGCTGGCCGGCCTCGGTGGGCAGCCGGGCGCCGGAGACACCGAGAAGGGAGGCGAGGTTTGTCACGGGAAGCATAACGTCCCGTCCACCCCATGCGATGCGGGTGGCGAGATGGCCTTCCGCCCATTGCAGCGCCGCCTCGGGCAGGCGCAGCAGGCGCTCCACCCCATGGGTCGGCAGGGCCAGGGGATGGCCGCCGGCCTCCAGCAGCAGCACGTTCTGCCGCGTGGCGGAAAAGGGCAGGTCGATCACCACCTCCGTCCCCCAGGGGTGGCGCCGCCGCATCAGCGCATGGCCGTGCAGCGCCCGCGCCGCCTCCGCCACCACCGACAGGCCCATGCCGCGCCCCGACAGCCGCCCCACCGCCTCGGCGGTGGAGAAGCCGGGCTCGAAGACCAGGGCGAGGAGGCGGTCCTCGGCCGGGGGTGGGGCCTCGGTGCTGCGGGCGGGCAGCAGGCCCTGGCGCACCGCCTGGGCCTCGATGCGCTCCGGGTCCGGCCCGGCGCCGTCGTCGAAGACGCGCAGCCGCAGCCGTCCACCGCCCAGTTCGACGCGCAGCCCGACCTCGC
>NZ_BDLP01000463.1:0-2956 GCF_001950415.1 Roseomonas sp. TAS13 | reverse complement strand
CTTATCCGCCAGGACCCTGCGGGCCCTGGCCCCCATTCGCCGGCTCTTCGCTGCCGGCCGGATCGCGCCGGAGAGCATGGCCCTCCGGCAACCGTCCGGGCCGCCCGTACGGACATCGTGCTTTCCTTTCTTCGGGAGACCCACTGATCCACCTTCCCCCCGGGTTCAGACGGGAGACCGGCCTTGCCACCCCGAGGCCACCCCAGGCGGGGTCCGGGGAGATACTATCTCCCCGGCGGAGGGGGGCCGGGGGCAGGCGGAGCCTCCCCCGGGGCCGGCAACGGGCGCGACACCGGACCGGCGCATGAGCCTGCTCGTGGCACAGGGCCTGCGGAAGTCCTTTGGCGGGGTAACGGCGGTCTCCGATGTCTCCTTCGCACTGGCGGCGGGGGAGATGCTGGCGCTGATCGGCCCGAACGGCGCCGGGAAGTCCACCTGCTTCAACATGGTGGGCGGGCAGTTGCGGCCGGATGCCGGGCGGCTGACCCTGGAGGGGCGGGAGATCGCCGGCCTTTCGCCCCGCGCCATCGCACGGCGGGGGGTGGGGCGGACCTTCCAGGTCACCGCCACCTTCGGTTCCATGACACTGCGCGAGAACGTGCAGCTCGCCCTCCTGGCGCGGGAGGGGAAGGTCTGGCGCTTCTGGCAGCCCCTGGCGGGGCACCATCGGGCGGAAGCCGGGGCGCTGCTGGAACAGGCGGGGCTGGCGGAGCAGGCGGAACGCGCCGCCGGGGTGCTGGCCTATGGCGACCTGAAGCGGTTGGAACTGGCCGTCGCCCTCGCCGCCCGCCCGCGACTGCTGCTGATGGACGAGCCCACCGCCGGCATGGCCCCGGCGGAGCGCGAGGCGCTGATGCGGCTGGTGCGGCGGATCGCCACGGAACAGGGCATCGCCGTGCTGTTTACCGAGCACGACATGGACGTGGTCTTCGGCGTTTCCGACCGCATCCTGGTGCTGGACCATGGCCGGCTGATCGCCGAGGGCGATGCGGCCGCCATCCGCGCCGATCCGGCGGTGCGGGAGATTTACCTGGGCACCGGAAGCACGCAACAGGGGGCGGCGGGCTGATGCTGGAGGTCGCGGATCTCGTCAGCGGCTATGGCCGCGCCCGCATCCTGCGGGGCCTCTCCTTCCGGATCGGGGCGGGCGAGCTGGTGATGCTGCTGGGCCGCAACGGCGCGGGCAAGAGCACCACGCTCAGGACCGTCATGGGACTGCTGCGGGCCGAGGGCGGCAGCATCCGCCTTGCCGGGCAGGAGATCGCGGGCTGGGAGCCGCACCGCATCGCCCGCGCCGGCCTCGGCTACGTGCCGGAGGAACGGCGGATCTTCGCCGATCTCACGGTGATGGAGAATCTGGAGGTCGGCCGGCAGGCGCCGCGCGCGGGGCTGCCGGCCTGGACGCCGGAACGGCTCTTCGCGCTCTTCCCCAATCTCGGGCAGATGCGCGACCGGCCGGGCGGGCGGATGAGCGGCGGCGAGCAGCAGATGCTGACCATCGCGCGCACCCTGATGGGCAATCCGCGCCTGCTGCTGCTGGACGAGCCTGGCGAGGGCCTGGCGCCGGTGATCGTGGAGCAGATGGCGCAGGCCGTGCTGCGGCTGAAGGCCGAGGGGCTGACCATCCTCCTGGCCGAGCAGAACCCGCATTTCGCCGGGGGCGTGGCGGATCGCGCGGTGGTGCTGGAAAAAGGCCAGGCGGTCTGGAGCGGCACGCCGGAGGCACTGGCGGCGGACGAGGCGCTGCGGCGGCGCCACCTGGCGGTGTAGCCTTCCCCCCAAGGACCGCCGGGGAATTTTCATCCCCCTGAATGACGTTCGGGAGAAGATACAACCCCGGCGACCCCGGAAAAGGGGATGGGTCGTTTGCCTGCCTCCGATCCGCTCCGCTAGGCTGCGGCCATGGATCAGCCGGTCGAGATCGCCATCGTCGGCGGGGGCTTCACGGGGACCCTGCTGGCCGTCCTTCTGCGCACGAGGCTTCCGGCCGGGCGGCAAGTCCTCCTCTTCGAGCCGCGCCCCGAGCCTGGCCGCGGCCCGGCCTATGGGGAAGCGGGGCGCTGGCACGTCCTCAATGCCCCGGCCGGAGGCATGAGCGCCCTGGCCACGGAGCCCGACCACTTCGCCCGATGGCTGGCGGCGCAGCCGCCGAACGCCCTCTGCCCGGCAGAGGCGCGCGACAAGCCCGCCGCCCGCCGTTTCGCGCCGCGCCAGCTCTACGGGCGCTACATGCTCTCGCTGCTGGAGGAGGCCCGGCGCGGGCCGGGGGCGGAGATCCGCCATGTGCCTCGGGCGGTTTCCGCGATCCGGCGCGACGCGGAGGGGCTGTGGCGCATCGAGGCCGGGACGGCGGGTTGCCGGGCGCGTGTCTGCGTGCTTGCCCTGGGAAACGCGCCCGCGAATCCGGTCGAGGGGGCCCGCCAGGGCCTGTCCGGGCTGCACGACCTGCCGCCGGAGGACGCGGTGCTGCTGCTGGGCAGCGGCCTGACCATGGTGGACCACCTGCTGGCCCTGCGCGCGCAGGGACATCGCGGCCCGGTGCATGTGGTTTCGCGCCATGGCTGGCTGCCCTTGCCGCACGTCGCCGCGCCGCCTGCCATCCCGGTGGACACGGCCTGGTGCCTGAACAGGCCGCCGCGGCCCCTGACCGTGCTGGGCCTGTCGCGCTGGCTGCGGCGGGAGGCGGCGCGGGCCCAGGCCGCTGGCCAGCCCTGGCAGGCGGTGATGGATGCCGTCCGGCCGCAGGTCCAGGCGCTGTGGCGTGGGCTGCCGCTGGCGGAGCGGCGGCGCTTCCTGCGCCATGCCCGCACGGCCTGGAGCCTGCACCGGCACCGTATCGCGCCGGAGATCTTCGCCGTGGTAGGGGAGATGGTGGAGAGCGGGCAGGTGGCGGTCCATGCCGCCCGGCTGGAATCCTGCGCCGCCGGGCCGGGTGGAGGTCTCCGGGCCATGCTGC
>NZ_BDLP01000462.1:0-2974 GCF_001950415.1 Roseomonas sp. TAS13 | reverse complement strand
GGTGGAGCTGTGCGTAGATGTGATCAAGAGACAGGGCGGCGATCTGCCATCCGCGCGCGGCCTTGCTCTCGGTGGACAGCAGCGCACCCGGCACGGCGAGCAGCACCTCGGAGGCCAGCCGGTAGAGCGCGATGGGGGAACCCTGCTGGAGTTCCATCTCCATTTCGCGGATCGGCTCGCGGCGCTTTCCGGCCCGGATCTCGCCCAGGTCCAGCACGGCCTCGATCCGCACGTCATCCGCAGGGGAGAGGTCGCAGCGCAGCCGCCGCACCCGCGTCTCGAAGACCGGCCTGAGGGCCGTCCCATCCGGCAGCAAGGGTTCGGCGGGCGTGCCGCGCAGCAGGGCGAGGTCCGGCACCTTCCCCTCGACCGGCGCTTCCCATTCGCCGCGTCCGAAGGTGCTGCCGTCGCTGGCGGTCTTCAGGGTCTGCAGGGTCCGCGCACCGCCCTGGCGCAGGCGCAGGGCCATGCCTTCCTTTAGCAGGCGGCGGTCCGCGGTGTCGAAATATGTGGTGATCTGGTGACGCTCGGCCGGGACCAGGCCGCGGAACGCATCGAGATCCGGAAAGGTGTCGCCATAGCCATCCGGCAGGAGGAGCTTGATCTCCAGCTCCCGCGGATTTTCTTCATCATGATCTGCCATCGTCCCGGCAGAATGTCATGGCGGCCACAAACGACCGAGGCCGTCTTCAAAATTTCAATAATCTGTCATCAAAGAGACGCACGGTTGTGCCCGTGCGTCTCTTTTCGCGGCTGTCAGGCCGCCACGGCTTCGGCGGGGCTGTTGCGCTTCAGCACCGCGACGGCGAGGCCGGTGATCACCGTGCCGACCACGATGGCCACGAGATAGCCCAGCGGGTTGCCCACCGCCCCGGGGATGCCGACCACGAAGATGCCGCCATGCGGTGCCCGCAACGTGCAGCCGAACAGCATCGACAGCGCGCCCGTCACCGCCGAGCCCGCGATCAGCGCCGGGATGACGCGCAGCGGGTCCTTGGCCGCGAAGGGGATCGCCCCCTCGCTGATGAAGGCGAGTCCGAGCACGAACGCCGCCTTGCCCGCGTCGCGTTCCTCCTGCCCGAAGCGGTTGCGGGCGATGAAGGTGGCCAGCGCGATGCCCAGCGGCGGGGTCATGCCGGCGGCCATGATCGCCGCCATGGGGGCATAGGTCTCGGTGCCCAGCAGGCCGACGCCGAAGGCATAGGCCGCCTTGTTCACCGGCCCGCCCATGTCCACCGCCATCATGGCACCGAGGATCAGGCCCAGCAGCACCGCGTTGGTGGTGCCCATGGAGCGCAGCGTCTCGGTCAGCCAGGCGAGCAGCGCCGCGATCGGCGTCCCGACCACGTAGATCATCAGCATGCCGACGATGATCGAGCCGATCAGCGGGATCACCAGGACCGGTTTCAGCCCTTCCAGGCTTTCCGGGAAGGGCAGGCTGTCGCGCAGCCATTTCGCGACATAGCCGGCCAGGAAGCCCGCCGCGATGCCGCCCAGGAAGCCGGCACCTACGAGGTTCGCCAGCATGCCCCCGACGAAGCCCGGCGCCAGTCCGGGCCGGTCGGCGATGGAGAAGGCGATGAAGGCCGCCAGCACCGGCACCATCAGCGCCAGGGCCGACTTGGCGCCAATGTTGAAGAAGGCCTCGGCCAGCGAGCCCGGCTCCTTGAAGGCCTCGATGCCGAAGGCGAAGGAGATGGCGATGCAGAGGCCGCCCGCCGTGACCAGCGGGATCATGTAGGACACGCCGGTCATCAGGTGCTTGTAGGCACCGCGCCCGGCACCCTTGCCCGTGGGCTTGGCCGGGGTGGGCGCCGCGCCCGAGGCCGCCGCGCCACCCTGGGGCTCGGCGACAAGGGCGCGCCGGATCAGGTCCTGCCCGCCGCGCAGCGCCTCGTTGGTGCCGGTGACGACAATGCGCTTGCCGTTGAAGCGGGCGGTGTCCACGCCCGTGTCGGCGGCGATCACCACCGCGTCGGCGGCGGCGATCTCCTCCGGCGTCAGCTGGTTCTTGGCGCCGACCGAGCCCTGGGTCTCCACCTTGATCTCGTGGCCCAGTGCCTTGGCCGCCTTTTCCAGCGCGGCGGCGGCCATGAAGGTATGGGCGATGCCGGTCGGGCAGGCGGTGATGCCGACCAGCTTCCTCGGGCCGGCGGCCGGGGACGCCCCAGGGTTTGACCCAGGGTTTGACCCAGGGTTTGATCCAGGGGCTGCCACAGGGGCTGCGACAGTTCCCGGCGCGGCAACGGGCGGCGCGGGCGGGCGCGGCAGGCTGCCCAGCGCCGAGGCGGAGCGCAGCGCCGTTTCCGGATGGCGGATCGCCTCCACCACAGTGGTGGCGATCAGCGGCTTGCCGGCGAAGCGCGCCGCCTCGGCCGTGGCATCCCCAACCAGGAGGATGGCATCCGCCTCCCCCGTCGGGCTCCCCTCGCCCGTATCGAGCGACAGCTCGACATGGCTCCTCTCGGCAGCCTCGCGCAGCGCCTCGGCCGCCATGGCGGCGTGGGGCGGGCTGGCGGCATGCCGGATCACGGCGGTCAGCCGGGTCATGCAGTTGTCCCCCTCAGGACTGAATGGCGCCGGACAGGCCGCCTCCAGCCGGTACCGCCCGGTGGAGAAAGCCTGCCCGTGACACCTGGATTACAGCTTCTCGATCCGCACGGCTTCGGCAAGCCGTTCGATCATGGAACGGTCCGGCATCCCGCCTGGGGGGCGGGAAACGGCGGCGGCGGCGCAGGCGGTGGCGAGGCGCGCCATGGCCTCCGGCGCCAGCCCCTGGGCCAAGGCGGCGGACAGGCCCGCCACCATGGAATCGCCCGCCCCCACCGTGGTGGTCAGCGGCACCTTCGGCGGCGTGGCCCAGAGCATCCCTTCCGGCAGGGCGAAGAGCGCCCCCTCCCCGCCGGCGGAGACGATGACGCGGGCGATGCCCTGTCTCTTGATCACATCTACGCACAGCTCCACCGTAAGGCGA
>NZ_BDLP01000461.1:0-2981 GCF_001950415.1 Roseomonas sp. TAS13 | reverse complement strand
CCCGGCCCGGCCGGACACGCGCCAGCGGGTGAGGGCCACGCCGGCTCCCGCTTCCTCCGTGTCCTCGCGCAGCAGCAGGCCGATGCCGCCTCCAGTCTCGGCCGCGAGCTGCAGGCGGCGGGCGGCGGTGTCGTCCGGCCGATAGCCGGCGAGCAGCACGCCGCCGACGGCCGGGCAGCGCAGGGCTTCCTCGGCGGCCCAGAACGCATCCACCGCCCGCTGTGCCCGCACCAGGATCAGTCGTGCATGAGGCAGGCCGAAGCGGGACAGGCCGGGCGGCCAGGCATCGGGGGAGGGAGCGATCCAGAACACCGTGCCACCGCTGCGCGCCAGCAGCAGGGCGGCGAAGCCGGTGGCGGCACCCGAACTGCTCTGCAGGATCTCGTGCAGCGCGGCGCGGGGCAGGCCGGCGCCGCCGGGCAGGGAGGCATCGATCGCCGGGGTCAGGGGAATGGCATCGCCATTCCCGCGATCACGCTGCCGGGCCAGGGCCTCGGCCGCCCCCGCGCGCTCCATGCGCGACACGCGGGCACGCAGGGCGGCGAGGAGGGCGGGCCTGTCCATTGGGGGGCTCATGGACAAGGAGAACCGACTCCGGGGTTGCTTGTTCCCTTTATGTTCGCCCAGGCGGCAGATTCGGGTCAAGCATGACGGAGTCGGGAGCAGATGCCGGAGGAGGGGGCGATCCCGCTCCGGAACGGGATCGCCGGAGGATCAGCCGCGACGGCGCTGCTCCAGATCCCAGGCCGGGCGCGCCGCCTCGGTCAGTGCCTCGCTACGGCTGATGCCGATGTCGGAGAGCATGCGATCATCCATCTCGGCCAGTTGGCGGCGGCTCTCGATGGCGTGATGGACGCGGGCCAGGACGTCCAGGAATTGCCGGATGACACCCGGACGCGCCCCTGGTTGCGCAAAGCCCCGGCCGCGGGCGGCGGCCGTGCAGGCACCGGTGGCGAAGCTGTTGCGAGCGAGGTGGGCGGACATGGGAGTCGTTCCTGTTGTTGGACGACCTCTCTATGTTCTATCCACGCGGTTGAAGGAAACGAGTTGTTTTGACGATCGGCATCAAGGATATTGATGCCATGTTCGGCCTTCCACCTGGGATCGACCCCGACCTGCTGCGCTCCTTCGTGCTGGTGGCCGAAGGCGGCAGCGTCACCCGTGCCGCCCAGTCCGTGGGCCGCACGCAATCCGCCGTCTCCATGCAGATGCGCCGGCTGGAGGAGCTGTTGGGCCAGCCCCTCCTGGCGCGTGGGCCACGCGGCTTCCTGCCGACACAGCACGGCGCCTGGCTGCTGGACCGGGCGCGGCGGCTGCTGGAGCTGAACGACGAGATCGTGGCGGGCTTCCGCACGCCCGAACTGGCCGGGCGGGTGCGGCTGGGCACGCCCGACGACTACGCCCTGATCTGGCTGCCCGAGATCCTGTCGCGCTTCGCCCAGTCGCATCCGGCGGTGGAGATCGAGCTGGTCTGCCTGCCCAGCACCGGACTGCTGCGCTGCTTCGATGCGGGGGAGCTGGACCTGACGCTCTTCTCCGCCGGCAACGAGGCGCCGGGCGTGCTTTCCGAACGCCTCTGGCGCGGGCCGCTGCACTGGGTGAGCGCCACGGATCAGCCGGTGCACCTTCGCCGGCCCCTGCCGGTGGCGCTGTGCATGGAGGACTGTCCCTGGAGCCGGGCCGCGATCAAGGCACTGAACGATTCGGGGCTGCCCTGGCGCGTGGCCTATCACTCGGCCTCGCAGACCGGCACGCATGCCATCGCCCTCGCGGGCCTCGCGGTGACCATGGGGCTGACGGGGATGCTGCCCGCCGGGCTGCGCGTACTGGGCGAGGAGGATGGGATGCCGCGCCTGCCGGATTTCGAGGTGGCGATGCGGGTGCACCACAATGTGCCACTGGCGGCGCGGCTGGGGCGACACATCTCGGACAGCTTCCGGATGCAGTTGCAGAGTCTGCCCAGCGCCGCCTGAGCGGGATGTTGCGGCGGCTCCGGGCCGGGCCCATAGAGCGCGCCCCGGGATGTGCCATCAGGATGGTGAAGGTGCGGTCAAGGTGAGCGACAGGCAGGCGCGGGAAGCGGCACGCTTCACCGGGATCATGGAGGATGGCGCCCTGCTGCGCCGCCGCGTGGCGGTGGAGATGCGGGACAGCGTACTGGCGGTGGTGGACCGCTGCGAGGCGGCCATGCGGGATGGAGGGACGCTGTTCTTCTGCGGCAATGGTGGCTCGTCGGCAGATGCGCAGCATCTGGCCTGCGAATGGACGGTGAGGCTGCGTGGCGCTGTCGCCAGGCCCTCCTGGCCAGCGGTCGCCCTGGCGGCGGATTCCGTGACGATGAGTGCCAGTGGCAATGACTTCGGCTTCGCGGAGGTCTTCGCCCGCCCCTTGTCCGGACTGGGGCGTCGGGGGGACGTGCTGTTCGGCCTTACCACCAGCGGCCGGAGCCCGAATGTGGTGCGGGCACTGGAAGTGGGGCGGGAGATGGGGCTGGCCACCGTGGGCCTGCTAGGCGGCGAAGGAGAGCCGGCGAGGGGCTTCTGCGACCACGTCCTGCTGGTTCCCTCGGCGGAAACGGCACGGGTGCAGGAGCTCCATATCACGCTGGGCCACGCCATCCTGGAGCTGTTGGAGGACCGCCTGACGGGCCGGAGATAGGCCAGCCGGAAAAACTGCGGAGAGGGGTATTTACAGGCCTGGAAGCCCCCCATATAAGGCGGCCCACGGACGGCGCGGTTGGTCTTGAGGGGCTGACGGGGCGCTGGTCTGTGATCCCCTGAGGGGTGTTGTTGATTTGTGCTGGATGGCTTTTCCGGAAGGGAGGGCGATCTGGGTGGATTGACGGCGCTGTGAGGCGGGAATTGTTCCTTGAAGGTGTGAATAGGGGTTTTACTGTAGGAAGCCTGGATGTTTTGCTTGAGTGATTTGGCGCGAGTGTGCTGGATGACTTGAGTGGGACCGTGGCTGATCTGGCGGTGGAC
>NZ_BDLP01000460.1:0-2998 GCF_001950415.1 Roseomonas sp. TAS13 | reverse complement strand
GCCCCCGCGCGGGCTAGGTTCGCCCGTCGACGGTCCCGCGCGAGCGGGTGAAAAGGGAAGGCCGTGCGCTCCGGCCGGGCCCCGCGCCCGGGAGCAAGTCGGCCGCTGCCCCCGCAACTGTCAGCGGTCCCCCGCTGGCCCGTCCGCCCTGCCGCCCCTTCCGGAGGCGGCAGAGCGGGTCACTGAGCCCGCGTCCTCCATGGAGGCCGGGGCCCGGGAAGACAGGGCCCGCGAAGCCGGCATGGCGCCCCGCGCCACGACCGGAAGCCGCGAGCCAGGAGACCTGCCGTCGTCGCTTCACCAGGCCGCCGGGCGGGGTGCTCCGGAGGCGGGAGCCTGATCCATGCCGTCCCTTCCGATGCTTTCGGCCCTGGCCCTTCCGCGACGGGGCAGGCTGTTGCGCCTCGCCGGCATCGCCCTTGGTGCGGGCCTCATGCTGTCCAGCGCCATGGCGCGGCCGGCGGCGGAGCCGACCCGCTATCCGCTGCACATCCGCAACTGCGGCCTCGACCTCACCTTCCCGAAGGCGCCGCGGCGGGTGGTCTCCATCGGCCAGTCGGAGACGGAGATCCTCTACGCCCTCGGCCTTGGCGACCGGATCGCCGGCACCGCGCTCTGGGTGGAGCCGGTGCTGCCGCAATTCGCCGAGGAGAACGCCCGCGTCCCCCGCCTCGCGGACAATGACCCGAGCTTCGAATCCGTGGTGGGCAAGGAGCCTGACCTCGTCACCGTACAGCTCGAATGGCATGTCGGGCCACGCGGGCGGGTCGGGCGGCGGGAGCAGTTCACCGACCTTGGCATCCCCACCTACATCTCGCCCTCGGATTGCACGGGCAAGGACAATTCCGGCAGCGGCGACGGGGTGCGGAGCCAGCCCTACACGATGGAGCTGCTCTACCAGGAGATCCAGGACCTCGCCGCGATCTTCGACGTACAGGACCGCGGCGCCGCGCTGGTGGCGCAGCTCAGGAAGCGCGAGGCCGACGCGGTGGCGGCGGTCGCCTCGGTGCGGGCGCAGGGCCTGCCGGTGGTCTTCTGGTTCTCCAGCCGCGACGTGAAGGGCGATGCCTTCGTCGCCGGCACCAATGGCGCGCCGGGCTACATCGCGCGGCTGCTGGGCCTGCGCAACGTCATCCAGACGACCGAGGAATGGCCGACCGTGAGCTGGGAGGCCATCGCCACCGCCAACCCCTCGGTGATCGTGATGGGCGAGATGACGCGCCGCCGCTTCCCCGCCGACGACGTGAACGTCAAGCGCCAGTTCCTGGAGGCGGACCCGGTCGCCAGCCAGATGCCGGCGGTGCGGGCGCGGCGCTTCGTGGTGGTGGGCGCACAGTCGATGAACCCGACGCTGCGCACCATCGACGGCATCGAGGCCGTGGCCAGGGGCATCCAGGACCTGGAGAAGCAGATCCCGGCCGACCGGAGCCCGGCCCAGGGAAGCGGGACGAAGCCGTGAGTGGCCTGGCCAGCGACGGAATGCCGCTGGAGGCCGCCCAGCCGGCGATCCGCGGCCTGGTGACGGCCCGGCCCGGCGCCACCGGCCGGGCCGCCCGGCTGGCGCTGGCCCTGCTGGCACTGCTGCTGCTCGGCCTCTGCATCGCCCTGGCCGTCTCGGTGGGCGAGATGCCGGTCCCCCTCGCCACCACGCTCAAGGCGCTGGCCAACCGGCTCCTCGGCGCGGGCTACGCGGTCAGCCGCATCCAGGAGGGGGTGATCTGGGACTACCGGCTCAGCCGCGCCCTGATGGCGGCCTGCCTGGGCGGCGGGCTGGCGGTGGCGGGGGCGGTGCTGCAGGCGCTGCTGTGCAACCCGCTGGCCGAGCCCTATGTGCTGGGCATCTCCGCCGGCGCCTCGACCGGCGCCGTGATGGTGGTGGTGCTCGGCCTGGGCGGCGGGCTGGTCTCGCTCTCCGGCGGCGCCTTCTTCGGCGCGCTCGCCGCGCTGCTGGCCGTGGCCGCCCTGGCCAGGGCCTCCGGCGGCGGGGCGGAGCGGGTGATCCTGGCCGGCGTCGTCGCCTCGCAGCTCTTCAACGCCATCACCGCCTATGTCGTCACCACCGCCGCGAATGCGGAACAGGCGCGCGGCGTCATGTTCTGGCTGCTCGGCAACCTCAGCGGTGTGCGCTGGCCCGACCTCGCTCTCGCCGCGCCCACCGTGCTGGTGGCGAGCCTCGTCTGCCTGTTCCAGGCCCGGGCGCTGGATGCCTTCACCTTCGGCGCCGATGCGGCAATGACGCTGGGCATCCCGGTGGGCCGGGTGCGCGCCCTGCTCTTCGCGGTGACGGCGGCGATGACCGCGGTGCTGGTCAGCATCACCGGCACGGTGGGCTTCGTCGGGCTGGTGGTGCCGCACGCAGCGCGCTTCCTGGTCGGCCCCTCCCACGCGCGGCTGCTGCCGGCCTCGCTGATCATGGGCGCGATCCTGGCGGTGCTGGCCGATATCCTCTCGCGCATCCTGGTGCCGCAGCAGACCCTGCCGATCGGCGTGGTGACGGCCCTGTTCGGCGCCCCGGCCTTCGCCGTGATCCTCTGCCGGTCCCGGCGTTCGGTGTGAGGCGGGGGGTGCCTCATGCTTGAACGTCGCGCCCCCCGGGGGGAAGGCTTCGCCTTTCCCCCGGACCCCCTATCCACCAGGACCCTGCGGGCCCTGGACCCGGTTCGTTGGCGCTCGCTGCGGCCGCATCGCGCCGGAGAGCCTGGCTCTCCGGCGACTGCGGGTGCCGTCAGCGCGGAGACGGTGTTTTCTTTCTTTCCGGGAGCCCCGCTGATCCGCCTGCCCTGCGGGATCGGGCGGCAGGCTGACCTTGCCACCCGGCGCCTCCCCCGGGGCCGGACACGGGCGCCACGCCCATGAGCGTCGCAGCGGAGCGTGTCTCCTGGGGCAGCGGGCGGCGCATGATCGTGGATGGCGTGACGCTGGCCGCACGGCCAGGGCGCATGCTGGGGCTGCTCGGCCCCAACGGCTCCGGCAAGTCCAGCCTGCTGCGCCTGCTGGC
>NZ_BDLP01000459.1:0-3000 GCF_001950415.1 Roseomonas sp. TAS13 | reverse complement strand
TCGCCTTACGGTGGAGCTGTGCGTAGATGTGATCAAGAGACAGGCGCGCCCTGGACCCGATGAGTTGGTCCTTGCTGCCGCCGGATCGCACCGGAGAGCCATGCTCTCCGGCGGACTGCCGGTGCCGCCAGCGCGGACAGCGTGTCTTTCCTCTTTCCGGGCGCCCCGCGTCTCCACCTGCTTCCAGGGATCAGGCGACAGGCTGACGACAACCACACAGAGCCAACGAAAGCCCGGGGTCCGGGGACCGGCTCCGGTCCCCGGCGGAGAGGGGGGCCGGGGCGAGAGGCAGCGCCTCTCCCCCGGCGGCCCGCCATGAAGAGCGCGACGCGACGGCCCGCTCAACCGCCCTTCATGAAGACGCCGCCCTTCAGGATCATCGGCATGTGCCGCCCCTGGAAGGTCAGCAGCGACAGGTCTTCCAGCGGATTGCCGTCCACCACGATCAGGTCGGCATGGGCACCGGCGGCGACGGTGCCGATCCGGCCTTCCATGCGGCAGAGCTTCGCGGCGATATGGGTGGCGGCGGCGATCACCATCTGCGGCGGCAGGACCTTGCCGCGGATCACGAACTCCTCCGACTGGTGACGGTGCATGGCGCCGAGCAGGTCGCTGCCATAGGCCATGGGCAGGCCCGCCGCCTGCATGCGGGCGAGGGATTCCATCCCGGCCAGGCGCACATCGTCCACCTTCGCCACGGCCTCGGCGCCGATGCCGAGCTCCTCGCCCTCGGAGGAGAGCTTGTCATAGGTGACCAGGGTCGGCACGGCGACGGCGCCCTGCTCCGCGGCGAAGCGCGCGGTGGCCTCGGTGATCAGGTTGCAGTGTTCCAGCGAATGGACGCCACATTCCACGGCGCGGCGGATGCCCTCGTCCGTGTAGAGATGCGCCGAGACATAGGTGCCGGCATTGCGCGCCTCCTCGACCGCAGCGCTGATCTCCTCGCGCGAGAAGCCCAGGAAATGGATCGGGTCGGTGGGCGAGGCGACGCCGCCATTGGCCATGATCTTCACGAAGCGGGCGCCGGACTTGATCTCCTCCCGCGCCGCGCGCCGCACCTCCGGCACGCCGTCGCAGAGCCGGCCCAGCGCGCCGAGCCGCGTGTTGAAGCGCGGCGGGGTGTTGTCGAAGGGGCCGCGGAAGTCGCAATGCCCCCCGCTCTGGCTCAGCGCCTTGCCGGAGATGACGAGTCGCGGCGCGGGGAAGAGCCCTTCCTCCACCGCCACGACCTGACCGTGATCGGCGCCGCCGACATCGCGCACGGTGGTGAAGCCGCGCATCAGCATCTGGTGCAGCAGGCGGATGGAACGCGCCATCACCAGCGAATCCGGCAGGGTGGCGCATTTGGCCAGGCTGGCATCGATGGCGTTGATATGGACGTGGCAGTCGATCAGCCCGGGCATCAGCACCTTGCCCGACAGGTCGATGGTGCTGGCGCCCTGCGGCGCGCGGGCGCTGGGCGAGACCTCGCGGATCAGGCCGTTCTCGATCACCACCCCTTGCGGGGCCGAGGGCTCCGGCGCGGTGCCATCGACGATCCGGGCATGGGCGAGGAAGAGGCTGGTCATGCTGTTCTCCATCTCGGGGCGCGGGCAGGGCGCCTTCCGCCGCGCCACCATGGCCGGGGTGGCGAGGCTAGTGCAGTTCCGCCGCGGGTGGGACCGCCCGGCGGCGTGGAAGCGCCGATGCAGGCTTCGTGCCGCCCGCTCCCCCCGGCGTTGCCACAGGCGCCGCACACCCCTCGCATGATCTCGCCTGGGACGAAGGGATTTCGGGCAAGGCGGGAAATATGGCCCGATCCTTCGGCCGGAGCGGCCGCTGTCCGGAGGATTGATGGTGCTATAAGGCGTTCCGCGAAAGGATCGTCAGCCATGGACGAGATCGACAAGCGCCTGCTGCGCCTGCTCCAGCGCGATGGGCGGATGACCAATGTGGAACTGGCCCGGCAGGCGCATCTCAGCCCGCCTGCCACGCATGAGCGCATCCGCCGCCTGCAGCAGGACGGCGTGATCGAGGGCTATTCGGTGCGGCTGAATGCCGGGAAGCTGCAGCGCGCACTGCTGATCTTCGTCGAGGTCACGCTGGACCGGACCAGCGCCCGCGTCTTCGAGGATTTCGGGGCCGCGGTGCGGCGGACGCCGGAAATCATGGAATGCCACATGGTGGCGGGCGGCTTCGACTACCTGATCAAGGTGCGGGTGCGCGACATGGCCGCCTACCGGCATTTCCTGGGCACGGTGCTGGTGGGACTGCCCGGCATCCGGCAGACGCACACCTACACGGTCATGGAGGAGGTGAAGAACACCACCGAATTCGCCATCGACTGACCGTCGCCCCGCCGCCCCCTCGCCAGGCTCCGCATCCTCGGATACCGGTGGTGAAAAGCCCGGCTCCGCGCCCGCAGGCGGAAGGGCCGGAACCCTGGGAGGCATGCCGCGTGACCGGCAAGACCGCGAACATCGCCCTGATCACCCTGGCGCAGGTGCTGGCGCTCTGCCTCTGGTTCTCCGGCACCGCCGCCGGGCCGGGCATGCTGCGGGAGGCGCAGGCGCTGGGCCTCGGGCTGGGGCCGGGCTTCCAGGCCTGGCTGACCGGCGCGGTGCAGGCGGGCTTCGTGCTGGGCACGCTGCTCAGCGCCTCGCTGGCCCTGCCGGACCGCACCGACCCGCGTCGCCTCTTCGCCGCCTGCGCCCTGCTCGGCGCCCTGGCCAATGCCGCCATCGCGCTCCTGCCGCTGGAGGCGTGGACCGCCATCGCCGCGCGCTTCGTCACCGGCCTGGCTTTGGCCGGGGTCTATCCGGTGGGCATGAAGCTCGCCATCGGCTGGGCGGACAAGGGCGATGCCGGGCTGCTGGTCGGGCTCCTGGTGGGCGGGCTGACCCTGGGCTCGGCCTCGCCGCATCTGGCGCTCGCCCTGACCGGCGCGGCGGGCGGGCCGGATGCCGCGCCGGACTGGAGGCTGGCGCTGGGCGCGGCCTCGCTCGCCGCCCTGCTCGCCGC
>NZ_BDLP01000458.1:0-3013 GCF_001950415.1 Roseomonas sp. TAS13 | reverse complement strand
GCATGCCCCTCCCCTGCGCCGCCTCGCGTCACGGCCACCTGGGCCAACAGATCGAGCGTGATCCATCGCCGCAATTGTGGCAACCCCACCGCTTTCCCATCTCAGGCCCGATAATGGATTATTATCGTGCCCAAAGAACGTCTAACCCATTGGAATAAGTAGGATTTTGGACCATAAACGGACTGTACGGGATCGCTGGAGCGTAATTCGTCCTGCCGCCGACTTCGGGGGGCGGAATGAACAACATCTTCTGGCTGACCGACTAGCAGATAGCACGGCTGTCACCGTTCTTCCCTGACCGACCTGCCCCCCGCAGAGACGAAGCGCCACCCGCCTGACCTGACGGACGTTATCTTTTCCAGAGGCCCAGATCCTTCCAGCAGGCCTCCATGCCGTCCGCGGCCTCCCTGGTGCCCTCCAGCGAGAGCCCAATTGGCTGGCCGGTCGGCAGTTCGATCTCCATCCTGGAACCCGTAACAAAGGACTGCATGAACTCGTCCCTCAACTGGTTCCTGAAATGGCCGAACAACTGCTCCTTGTCGCTGCTAAGATGCAGCTCGAGCCGGATCCGTGTCCTGTAGGGTCCGATGGAGATCCGAGAGGGCTGCTTCAGCAGTTGCGGTCCCAGGACGAGCGTACCCTTCTTCATGTGGATGATGATGGAGACCTGGTTGTTCTTGGGTACCGGCATGAGCAGGAAGACACCCGATTTCTGCCCCTTGAAGATCAGGGAGGTGAGGAGAGCGCAGCTATCATCGGCCTGCATGACCGTCCATTCGCCATAGGTGCCAAAGTCCCTGGCTGAACTCTCGGCCCTGGCGAGGGCTGAGAAGAGAACCAGCACACACCAGGCAAAAACGACTCTGAACAGTGCTCGAACGAGCGTCGTCATCAACTGGTTCCTTGTAGGGGATTGTGGGTGTGTGTCAGCCCAGCAGGGTGGCGCGGGATATTTCGGTTGAGATTTTTAACCTGCAATAAACCATAGGTTGTTGTCGAGCCGAGCGATTGAACCGCCCCGGGATCGGAGGAGACCTCAACCTGTGAGAGGAAGAGGTTATGGGCAATCGGAAGACGGGGGCGAACTTCTCGCCCGAGCTTCGGGAGCGGGCGGTCCGGCTGGTGCTGGAGGCTGGCGGTGATCCCGGGACGCGGTGGGAGACGCTCGGCTCCATAGCGGCAAAGATCGGCTGCAGCCGGGAGACGCTGCGGCGCTGGGTGCGGCAGGCCGAGCGTGACGGAGGGCAGCGGGCCGGACCGACGACGGAGGAGCGGGAGCGCATCAAGGCCTTGGAGCGGGAGAACCGGGAGCTGCGCCAAGCCAACGAGATCCTGCGCAAGGCATCGGCGTATTTCGCGATGGCGGAGCTCGACCGCCACTCGAAGCCGTGACCGCCTTCATCGACGATCACCGTGCTGCCTATGGAGTCGGCCACACTACACGACAGTGATGGCCAGGATCCTTCTGCGCGAGGGATGAATCCCCATTTCAACTGATCCCTGGCCTCCCAGCCATCACTGTCGTGTAGTGTGGCCGACTCGCTAGCCTCATCGACGCAATCGCCCAGCCGGACCGTCATCCAGTTACAGCCCAAGCAGCCTGAACAGGTTATTCAAGGCCGACTTCTTCGCCTCGCTCAAGAAGGAGCACATCCACCAAGCCCACTTCCGCACCCGCGCGGAGGCGAAGGCGGCGGTGTTCGACTACGTCGAGGTGTTCTATGATAGGCAGCGCCTGAACTCAGGCGTCGGCTACCGTACGCCCACCGAGGCGCGGGTAGCCATGAGTGCGGAGGCCGTCATGCCGATCGCCGCATGATGCTCTGATCTCACCCCTCCACTCCTCGGGGGGAAGTCCAGACTTCGCCCCCGCCATGCGACAGGCCGCGAGCATCATGACCTTTGGCACGGTGCTGGCCGATGCCGGCTACGATGCCGAGCACAACCACCGCCTCTGCCGCGAGGAACTCGGCATCAGCCGGAGCGTCATCGCCCTGAACCGCCGCAACACCGGCCGGCGCTGGCCGAAGACGCCCCACAGGCGAGCCCTCCGGCAACGCTTTCCTCGCGTGCTCTACCACCAGCGCTGGCACATCGAGAGTGGCTTCAGCCAACACAAACGTCGCCTCGGCTCCGCACTCACCGCCCGAGGACATCAGGCTCAGCGACGCGAACTCATCCTGCGTGTCCTGACCCACAACCTCATGCTCCTCGCCGAAGCCGCATGAGTCTTTCAACAGAGCAAGCAGGTTTCAGAAGAGGTCCATCAGCGTTGAAGCCGGCGCATTATCCCTCCGTGAATGGATGACAGGCGGAGGCGGCCGGGGCGATGACCATCCTGTCCGGCTATATGCCACGGTGCTGGAAAGCCAGCCCGCCTACAGGCTGCGCAGCGACGGCAAGACGGCCATCGTGCAATGGCTGGTCAAGAGGATCACCGACAGCGACCGGGCGATGATCGTGCTGCACGAGGATGAGCGTATCCCCGGCATCGTCCGCAATCAGGATCCTGCCGCCGACGTCGATGTGCTCACGACAGGGGCGTTCCTGAAAAGGGCGCAGAAACGCGCGCCTCGGTGAGGAACGGAGGAGCAACGAATGGCCCGTTTCCAGTGCCGCGCCTGCGGCTTCGACAGCTCCGTGGTCTGGAAGGGAAAGCTGACCTGTCCGTGCTGCGGTGGCACCGCCCAGGTGTGGGTCACCGTGGCAGTCGAGGAGATGGAGGAGGCGGACCTGATCTTGCTCGAAACTACAATGCGTCGAAGGGCTTGGCTAACGCCGAGGAGTAGTGATCGCGGGAGTAGGAATGCTGTCAAAGCAATCCCTGGCCGCAATCGTTCTTCGGCAGCAGATCCCGCGCTTCGGCTGCGGCATTGTCCAGGTAGCTAGATAGTCGGCCTTGAACAACGTCTTCAGGCTGTCGCCCCTGCGAGCAGGGTGCGGCCTGTCGGGACGCTGGCTTGGCTGATCGGGGTGAGGATTGCCTGTCGGAGGGCGGCGAGGAGAGCGGCCA
>NZ_BDLP01000457.1:0-3054 GCF_001950415.1 Roseomonas sp. TAS13 | reverse complement strand
CGCCTTACGGTAGAGCTGTGCGTAGATGTGATCAAGAGACAGCCCCGAGGGATCGCGCCGCACCAGCAGCACGCCGGACAGCACCGCGCCGTCGGGCGATACCGCATCGGCGGCCAGGATGTCCGTCCCGTCGCGCAGCCACATCCGGCGATCCAGGGCCAGCGGCCGGTCCCGCGCCTCCAGATGGTCCCACCAGTCGGAGAGCGCGCGCTCGCTGTAGGGCGCCACGCCGACCTGAAGACCGAACTGCAGGCCGGCCGCCAGGGCGCAGGCGGGAACCAGTGCCCCCATGATCCGCCAGCTTCCCAGCCCCGTGGCCCGCATGGCGGTGATTTCCAGCGAGCCGGCGAGCCGCTGAAAGGTCAGGATCGCCCCGACCAGCACCGAGAGCGGCACGAGCTGCCCAAGCGTGGTGGGCAGGCGCAGCAGGGCATAGCGCCCGATGTCCCACACCCCGCCGCGGGCCAGCACGTCCCCGGCCTTGTCGAGCAGGTCCAGCAGCTGCAGCAGCGCGGCCAGCCCCAGCAGCACCGCCGTGGCCCGGCCGAGGAAGATCCGCGTCAGGTAGCGCGCCAGCACCCGTGGCAGCATCAGCGCGCGGCCCTCGCCCGCCACGGCAGGCAGCGCGCCAGCAGTCCACCGGCCCAGGCCGCCGCATCGTCCATCCGCGCCAGGATGCGGTCGAAGGGGCCTTCCTCCGGATGGAGGTTGCTGTGCCGGAAGACCAGGATGCTGAACGCGGCGAACAGCGCGAACAGCAGCCACAGCGCCAGCGGCGCGTCGAGCCGCCCGATGGCGCCGAGGGATTCCGCCAGTTGCAGCGCCTGCTGATAGACCACGAGGATCGCCGCCCCCAGCAGGATCGCGACCGAACGGCGCGAGCGCTTGGCGGCCAGCCCCATCGGCATGGCCAGCAGTGGCAGCAGCAGCAGCGAGGCCGAGCGCACCAGCCGCGCGTGCAGCTCCCCCGCCATGCGGCGCGGCGCCACGGGCGCGTCCGCCCGCTCCCGCCCCGTCCAGAGCTCGTCCAGCGTCATCTCCCGCTCATCCGCGCCGCGCAGCCGGAAGATCGGCAGGCGCCGGACGAAGGGGCGCGACTGTTCCGAGGCCGAGAAGGTCAGCGTATGCGCCTGCCCCTGCGGGTCCACCGTCAGCTGCCGCCCGTCCTCCAGCTCCAGCAGCAGCTCGCTGGTCTCCACGCTCAGCAGCATCCGCCCCGTGGCGGCGGTGGTCAGCACGTCTGTCCCGTCCTGCTGCCGCTGGTGCAGGAAGATGCCGTGCAGGAGGCCCGTCTCCGGGTCCCGGCGCTCGACATGGACGGTGAGCCGCTTGCCGATCTGGGCGAACTCGCCCGGAACCAGGGTCGCGTTCCATCCCGCATCCATCAGGGTGCTCAGGGCCGCGCGATAGGCATAGCGGCTGACCGGCTGCACATAGCCGTAGAGCGCCACGCCCGCCAGGGCGCAGGCCACCCCCACGGCCAGGAAGGGCCGCGACAGCCAGGCCAGCGAGAGCCCCGAAGCCTGCAAGGCATCCAGCTCGTGGTTCTGGCTGAGCCGCGAGACAACGACATAGACCGCCAGGAACAGCGCCGCCGGCACCGCCAGCCCCAGGTAGTGCGGGATCAGGTAGAGCACCAGCTGCGCGATGGAGCTGGCCGGGCTGCCCGCCCCCGCCAGCAGGTTGAAAAGCCGCAGCAGCCGCTCCAGCAGCAGCGCCGGCAGCACCAGCAGCAGGGTGCCTGCCAGCGGCCGGATCAGGAGCCGCAGCATGTACCGGCTGACCAGCCCGCCCCCGGCCGGCGGCCCGCGGGTGGCCTCCGCCCGGGCGCGCCTCTCCTCGACCGACCCGCTCACGCCGCCGCGGAGGCCCAGCTCTCGCGGAGGCGGCGCAGCAGGCCGTCCCGCACCGCATCCTCCGGCTCCACCGCTTGCCCAAGTGCCGGCGGCCCGGGCCAGCCGGCATCCGGGAAGGCCTGGCCGAGATGCGTCCGCACCCCGTCATAACGGGGGATGACGTGAAAATGGACGTCGGGGTCCACCATCATCAGCATGAGGTAGTTGATCTTCTCATACCCGACGAAGTCCCGGAGCATGGGCTCGAGGCGCGCCACGGCGGCGTGCAGGTCGGCGAAACCCGCGGGACTCACCTCGCCGAAGCGCGTCGCCTCCTCGCGGCAGACGAGGACCAGCGCGCCGAGCGTGACCTGCTGCGGGCGCAGCAGCACGGTCCAGCAGCGCGTTTCGCCGATCAGCGTGGCGGGATAGCCGAACTTGACCAGCGTGGCATTTGGTGTGGCATCCGGTATGGCACTGGGCATGCGCAGACACCTACGCCCTGTCGCCGGAAGACGCCAGACGGACCCCGGCCACCCCATGCTCCGGCCCTTCCCCGGCCTGCCCGGACCCTTGCGGCGCCTGTGGTGCTGCGCCGCGCTGCTGGCATTGCTCGCCGCGCCGCAGCCGGCGGCCGCACGGCCGGAAGACGGCCCCCGCGTCACCGCCTGCACCGCCGCCGATGCGCCGGCCGGCCCGCGCCTGCATGTCGCCGTCACCGGCGCCCGCCGCGTCGCCGGCAACATCACCATCACGGTCTATGGCCCGAAGCCGGAACGCTTCCTGGCCAGCCATGCCTATCTCGCCCGGCAGCGTGTCCCGCTGCGGACGAGTTCGGCGGAAGCCTGCTTCGCCCTGGCCGAGCCCGGCATCTATGCCGTCGCCGTCTATCATGACGAGAACGACGACCATAACTTCAACCGCAGCCTGCTCGGCCTGCCCTCCGAGGGCTACGGCTTCTCCAACGACGCCCCCACCTCCGTCGGCCTGCCGTCCTTCGACAGCGTGCGCTTCACCGTGCCGCCAGGGGAGTCGCGGATGACCATCCGCCTCCGCTACTGACCCGCAGGACCGTGGCGGGCGAGGCCCTGAACATCCCGTCCGCCGCATCCCGAAGCCGCAGCTCGACCGCCACGCGCCACCCTTCCGCCTCGCGCGCGATACGGAGCATCTGCCCTGTCTCTTGATCACATCTACGCACAGCTCCACCGTAAGGCGA
>NZ_BDLP01000456.1:0-3072 GCF_001950415.1 Roseomonas sp. TAS13 | reverse complement strand
CCAGCGCGCCGAAGGTCACCGGCAGCACGGCGCGCTCGGCCAGGGCCTGGGCGCGGGAATAGCCGACCACCGCCCAGCCCGGCGCGTCGAGATCGACCTCGTGCGTCGCCGCCTTCGCCCCGCGCCGGTAGGGCAGCCACAGGATGCGCCGCCCATCCGCCCGTTCCAGCGTGCCCGACAGCAGCAGCCGCACCCGCGCGCATTCCAGCAGCGGCAGCAGCGCGGCGGACCAGGCGGCGGCCTCGTCCACCGCCTCGCCCTCCCCCCGCGCCCGCCCGCCGGGGTCCAGCTCGGCCAGGGCCGGCAGGTGGTGCACCTCGTCCACCACCAGCAACGTCCGGTGCCGCTGGAACTCCGCCAGGTGCAGGTCCGGGGCCGCCGCCACGCCCTGGTAGGTGGTCACATAGCCCTGCAGCCCCCGGCAGGGATCCGGTGCGTTCTCGGCCGCCCGTACGGAAACGCGGTGCCCCAGCGCCTGCCGCCAGAGCGGGTCGGCGAAGGCTTCCTCGGCCTGGAGGCGCAGGCTGTCGCGCGGCACCACCCAGCAGACGCGCTCGACGATCCCGGCCTCGATCAGCTCATGCGCCATCAGCACCGGCAGCAGCGACTTGCCGCCACCCGGCGTCACGGCGGCCAGCAGGTCCCGCGCCTCCGCCCCGCCGGCGATGGCCCGGGCGATGGCCAGGATGCGCCGCTGGTGATCGCGCAGCGGTCGGGCCGGCAGCATCAGCGCCCCGCGATCATGCGCTGGCCATCCTGCGTTCCGTCATGCGTCTGCGGGAAGTTCCTGAGACATTCCATGAACATGCAGGAAGAAATCCACATGTCCACCGATTCCCTGTGGATTCTCTGTGAATGCCGGGGATTATTTGCCGCAGCCGCACAGCAGGGCGGAACCTTTCCTCATCCCGCCAGCCTCCCGGCGGGACACCCCCGCGGGCCGCCCTGCCCTTGCGCGACCAGACTTTCCCGCGCCGGAACGCGGCGCTAGCCTTTCCGGCACGGACCATGGGCGGGAAGGCGGGTCCACGGCGCACCGCCCGGGCCGGTCGCCTCATCCCGGTGCCGCACCGGCCTGCCAGGGACAGCCTGGAAAGGGAGCGAACCGCGGATGATCTTCCTGTGCAAAGCCTGCGGCACCTCCTATCCGCCCGCCCCCACGCCACCGGAGAACTGCCCGGTCTGCCAGGACGAGCGGCAGTTCGTCCCGGCGGAGGGCCAGGCCTGGACCGCGCGGGACGAGTTGGCCCGGACCCACCGCAACGCCTGGCACCGCCACGAGCCCGGCCTGTTCAGCCTGCAGACCGTGCCGGCCTTCGCCATCAACCAGCGCGCCTTCCTGCTCGCCACCCCCGCCGGGAACGTGCTGTGGGACTGCGTCGCCCTGCTCGACCCCGCGACCGAGGCGCTGATCCACGGCCTGGGCGGACTGGGCGCCATCGCGATCTCCCACCCGCACTACTACACGGCCATGCAGGACTGGGCCGCCGCCTTCGAGGTGCCCATCCACCTGCACGCGGCGGACCGCGACTGGATCATGCGCCCCTCCCCCCATATCCGGCTCTGGGAAGGCGGGACGCTGGAAATCGCCCCGACGGCGACCCTGATCCGGGCCGGGGGCCATTTTCCCGGCGGGACGGTGCTGCACTGGACCGGCGCGGCGGACGGCACGGGTGTCCTGCTCGCCGGCGACATCGTGCAGGTGGCGCCCGGCGCCCGGCGCATCTCCTTCATGTGGAGCTATCCCAACATGATGCCCCTGCCGGCTGCGGAGGTACGGCGCGTCGCGAGCCGGCTTGCGCCCTGGTCCTTCGGGCGCATCCACGGCGCCTTCCAGGGGCAGGACGTGCGGGCGGAGGGCGACGCGATCGTCGCCCGCTCGGCAGCCCGCTATACCGAGCTCCTCGGCGAGATCCCCTAGAAGCTCGCCATCCAGACCCCGCGATCCCAGCCTCCGGAGTGCGCCCATGCCCCGCCATCCCGCCGCCACCGCCATCGGGGTCATCAGCGGCACCTCGGTAGACGGGATCGATGTCGCCGCCCTCCGCAGCGACGGCGAATCGCTGGTGGAGCCCGGCGAGGGCCGTACCTATTCCTACGAGCCCGGCCTGCGCACCGCCCTGCTGAGCCTGGCGGCGCAGCCGGAGCGGGTGCTGCGCGACCCGCTCGCGGCGCTGGAACAGGCGGTCACCGGGGCCCATGCGGCGGCGGTGGAGCGTTTCCTGGCCGAGACCGGCCTGCCGCGCGAGGAGGTCGCCGTGGTCGGCCTGCACGGCCAGACCGTGCTGCACCGGCCGGAGGCGCGCTTCACCCGCCAGCTCGTCTTCGGCGATGCCGCCGCCGCGCGCCTGGGCCTGCCGGTGGTGGACCGCTTCCGCGACGCCGATGTCGCGGCGGGCGGCCAGGGGGCGCCGCTGGTGCCGCTCTACCACCGCGCCCTCGTGGCGGGGCTGGGGGAGGCGGGGCCGCTCGCCGTGCTGAACCTGGGCGGGGTCGGCAACGTGACCTACCTGGATGGCGAGACGGTGATCGCCTTCGACACCGGCCCGGCCAATGCCATGCTGGACGACTTCCTGTTCCGCCGCACCGGCCGCAGCTTCGACGAGGGCGGGCGGCTGGCACGCAGCGGCCGGGCCGATGCGGGGATCGTGGCGCGCTTCCTGGGGAACCCCTTCTTCGGCCGTCCCGTGCCCAAATCCCTGGACCGCAACGCCTTCGCCGCCACGCTGGACTGGGTGGCGGGCCTGTCCGACGCCGATGGCGCCGCCACCCTGGCCGCCTGCACGGTGGAGGCCCAGGCCGCCGCCCTGCGCCACCTGCCCCGCCCGCCGCGGCGCTGGCTGGTCGCCGGGGGCGGGCGGCATAATGCCGTGCTGATGGACGGGCTGCGCCAGCGCCTCGCCGTGCCGGTCGAGGTGGTGGAGGCGGTCGGCTGGAACGGCGACTTCCTGGAGGCGCAGTGCTTCGGCTTCCTGGCGCTGCGCTCGCTGCGCGGCCTGCCGCTCAGCCTGCCCTCCACCACCGGGGTGCCGGCGCCGATGCCGGGTGGGCGGCACCACCCCGTGCCGGGGC
>NZ_BDLP01000455.1:0-3089 GCF_001950415.1 Roseomonas sp. TAS13 | reverse complement strand
AAGTCCCGCCGCCTGCCAAGCAGGAGATCCTGCGCGCAGAGCTGGAGGAACATCAGGTCGGCCATGTGGCGCTCGGGCACATCGAGGCGCCGGTGCAGGATCTCGGCGAAAGTACTCGCAGGGAGCAGTCCACCGCTCCCCGGGAAGGGATCGTGGATGCGGCGGAACGGGCGGGGTCCGCCCTCCCTGGCATCGCTGCGGAACTGCGCCAGGAGGTCGGGCAGGGAAGCCAGCAACTCGGCGACCGAAACCTCCAGCGCCTGTGCCAGGCGCAGCAGCACCAGCAGGGTGGGGTTGCGCAGGCCCCGCTCGATGCCACTCACGTAGGTCTGGTCCAGCCCCACCCGGCCGGCGAAGTCCTCCTGGCTGATACCACGCGCCACCCGTAGGGCATTCACCCGCTCGCCCAGCGCCACGCGCGGATCCAAGTACTCACGCCGATCGGGGCACAGTGGGCACGCGTTCCCGGGACAACTTTCCGGTGGAACGGGGCGTTCCCACACGATGCATCGAGCCTGAAGCAACGCTTCAGAAATCGTCAGCAACGCCATATGATATCGATCGAAAACTGCGTCCATTCCTGGCGACGCATCGCATGTTTCCGTGGCGGCTTGCATGCCCGTTGAGCGTGCCATGCTGCATTCCTTTGCAGCCACGCTGTGCGGCATGATCGCAAGGCGCCTTGAGCGGTTGACGGTGGATGGCGCCCGGCAGAACCATCGGCTTGACGCGTGCAACGGCATGCGTCGCGGAAGTGAGAGCCTAAGAGATGCCGATCACCGCCGCGAAGCGTCGTATCCGTGACATGCTCCGGATGGTCAGAGGATGCACCAGATGAGCGTCGACGTCACAAGCCTGACTACTGCGGTCAGTGGCGGCGAGCTGATGCGGCACGTCCATGAATTCGCCCGCCGCGTCAAGCTTTCCGGCACGCCGGAAGAGCGGGAGAGCTTCGGGTGCCTGAAGGCGCAGCTCGACGCGATCGGCTACAGAACGCGGCTGCTGATGCACGACGCCTATACCAGCTTGCCGGGGAAAGCGCAGGTCGAGACCGTCAACGAGACGCTGCGCGCAACCACCCATTCCTTCTCACGTCCCTCCCCGCCTGACGGGCTACGCGCAGCTCTGCTCGACATGGGCGAAGGCAGCGAAGCCGATTTCGCCGGGCAGGATGCATCTGGACGCATTGTTCTGGTGGAGGGCATCGCCAGCCCAGCCGTGGCCGCGCGGGCCTCGGCCGCCGGCGCATTGGGGCAGATCCACGTCAGCCCGCAGGAACAGCTGCATGAGATGTGCATCTCGCCGGTCTGGGGCAGTCCCTCCGTCACGACCCTGGCTACCTTGCCGAGCACCGCCGTATGCACGGTGTCGCAATCCGACGGGACGCAGCTGCGGCGAAGACTGATGGCGGGTGAGGCACTCGACATCGCGCTGCGGGCCGAGGTCGATACCGGCTGGCGCAAGACGCCGCTACTGGAGGCCGAGCTCGACGGGCAGCGCGGTGCGGCAGCGCTTTTCGTCCTGTTCTCTGGCCATCACGACACCTGGTACCAGGGGGTGATGGACAACGGTGCCGCCAATGCCACTATGCTAGAGGCGGCGCGGGTTCTCGCGGAGCATGCCGACGCGTGGCAACGGGGTCTGCGGATCTGATTCTGGTCCGAGCATTCGCATGGCCGCTATTCCGGCTCCGCTTGGTACGCCGACCAGAACTGGGAGGAACTGGATCGTCGGTGCGTGGTGCATGTGAACGTAGACTCCACAGGTGGCATCGGTGCCACCAGCCTGACCGGGACGGCGGTGACACCAGAGGCCGTGTCCCTTGCCACCGATGCGATCGCGGCCGAAACCGGGCAGCACTACACCGGCAAGCGACCGTCACACAGCGCTGATCAGTCCTTCTGGGGCGTTGGCATCCCCTCGATGTTCGGCAGTCTCAGCATGCACGTGCCTGGGACAGAGACCTTCGGGCCAGCGACGATGCGCAACGCCCTGGGCTGGTGGTGGCACACGCCACACGACCTGATCGACAAGATCGATGAGAGCTTCCTGATGCGCGACACGCGCGTCTTCGTGCACGTCCTGTGGCGGCTGCTGACGGAGCCGACTCTCCTCCTGCAGCCCCTAGCGGCAATCGAATCCCTCCTACGTGAGCTGCGCGATCTCGCGCCCCGCCTGCCGGAGACGGTGCCCGCCGCGATGGTGACCGGCGCGGCGGAAGCCCTCCTGGCGCAATCACTCCCCTCCGGCCAGACGGCAGACCGGAGTCTCGTCGGGGCCTGACGCGAGCTCGTGGCACTGCACATGACCAGGGGAGACCGCTTTGATCCTCCACGACTTCCGTGGACGGGTTACGCTACGTTTACTGCCTGCCGTTCTGCTTGGTCTGGCGTGCGGTAGTCCAGGGCTGAATGCAGGCGTCGGCGGTTGTAGAAGCCCTCGACGTAGGAGAACAGGTCACGCTTGGCCTCGTCTCTGGTTGCATAGGTCCGGTGGTGCACCAGCTCGGTTTTCAGCGTGTGAAAGAAGCTTTCCATCGGCGCGTTGTCCAGTGGATTCGCCCGCCGGCTCATCGACGGGATAATGGCTGCTTCGGTCAGCGCCGCCTGGTAGTCACCGCAGGCGTATTGGATGCCGCGGTCGGAATGTTGGATCAGACCGGCACTGGGACGCTGGCGCTGGATGGCCATCAGCAACGCCGAGGTCGCCAGCTCGGCCCTGAGATGGTCGCGCATGGACCAACCCACGATCTTGCGCGTGTGCAGGTCCATGATGGCGGCCATGTAGAGCCAACCCTCACCTGTTGGAATGTAGGTCAGGTCTGCCAGCCAGACCTGGTTCGGCCTGCTGGTGGCGAAGAACTTGCGTTCCAGCAGGTTGGGAGCGACCGGGAAGGCGTGGCGGCTGTCGGTGGTCTGCACGCGGCGGCGCTGGGCGACAAGGCCGCGCACGCCATGGCGGCGCATCAGGCGCTCGACCCGTCCACGGCCAACCTTTCTCCCCTGTGCCCGCAAGGTGGCATGCACACGGGGACTGCCGTAACGGCCACCGCTGTTGGCATGGGCCTGGCGGATGTCGGCCAGCAGGGC
>NZ_BDLP01000454.1:0-3095 GCF_001950415.1 Roseomonas sp. TAS13 | reverse complement strand
TCGCCTTACGGTGGAGCTGTGCGTAGATGTGATCAAGAGACAGGCGCCGCATCCTGGCGGATGAAGCCCCATTCGGTGCGCAGCAGCAGGCGCCGCTCGGCCTCGCCCAGCGCCAGGATGTCGCGCGCCTCGCCATCCTTGCCGCGATAGAGCACGCGGCCGCTGTCGGGCATCAGCTCGGTGGCGAGGCAGGAAAGCAGGGTGGACTTGCCGGAGCCGGATTCGCCGACCACCGCCAGCACCTCCCCGGGCTCCAGGTCGAAGCTGACATCGGCACAGCCGATGCGCGCGCCGTAGCGCTTGCTCAGGCTCTCAACGGAGAGAAGAGGCAGCCCGCTCATCGCGCATTCTCCTTCCGTGCGAAGGAGGGGGCCTCGCCCAGCATCGGGCCGCGATGCCCCGCCTCGCGCCGCTCCTCGCAGAAATCCGTGTCGGAGCAGACGAACATCCGGCCGCCCCGGTCGTCCAGCACCACCTCGTCCTGGTAGGTGCCGGTGGCGCCGCAGAGCGCGCAGGGCTGGCTGAACTTCTGGATGGTGAAGGGATGGTCCTCGAAATCCAGGCTCCGCACCTCGGTATGGGGCGGCACGGCATAGATCCGCCGCTCGCGCCCTGCGCCGAAGAGCTGCAACGCGGCGCAGTGGTCCATCTTCGGGTTGTCGAATTTCGGCGTCGGCGAGGGGTCCATCACGTAGCGCCCCGCCACCTCCACCGGATAGGCATAGGTCTTGGCGATATGGCCGTGCCGCGCGATGTCCTCGTAGAGCTTCACGTGCATCAGCCCGTATTCCGCCAGCGCGTGCATGCGCCGCGTTTCCGTCTCGCGCGGCTCCAGGAAGCGCAGCGGCTCCGGGATCGGCACCTGGTAGACGAGGATCTGCCCCTCGGTCAGCGGATGCTCGGGGATGCGGTGCCGCGTCTGGATCACCGTGGCCTCCGCCGTGCGGGTGGTGGTCTCGACGCCCGCCGTGCGCTCGAAGAACTTGCGGATGGACACGGCGTTGGTGGTGTCGTCCGAGCCCTGGTCGATCACCTTCAGCCGGTCCTCGGGCCCCAGCACCGCCGCCGTCACCTGCACGCCGCCCGTGCCCCAGCCATAGGGCATCGGCATCTCGCGCGAGGCGAAGGGCACTTGGTAGCCGGGGATGGCGATGGCCTTCAGGATGGCGCGGCGGATCATCCGCTTCGTGCCCTCGTCCAGATAGGCGAAGTTGTAGCCGGCCACGCCCGCGCCGGCCTGCTGCCCGGGGGTCATTCCAGCGCTCATTCCGCCGCCTCCTTCCGCGTCTCTCGCGCTGCTTCTTCCTGGGCGGCATGTTCCGCCCGCATCCGCCTCACCAGCTCCAGCTCCGCCTGGAAATCCACGTAGTGCGGCAGCTTCAGGTGCTCGACGAAGCCCGTCGCCTGCAGGTTGTCGCAATGGGAGAGGACGAATTCCTGGTCCTGCGCCGGGGCATTCACCTCCTCGCCCAGCTCCTCCGCCCGCAACGCCCGGTCCACCAGCGCCATGGCCATCGCCTTGCGCTCGCCCTGGCCGAAGGACAGGCCATAGCCGCGCGTGAACTGTGGCGGCGCCTGGGAGGAGCCCTTGAACTGCGTCACCATCTCGCATTCGGTGACCTCGACCTCGCCCAGCGGCACGGCGAAGCCCAGCTCCTCCGGCACGAACTCCACCTCCACCGTGCCGAAGCGGATCTCGCCGACGAAGGGGTGGTTGCGGCCATAGCCGCGCTGGGTGGAATAGCCGAGCGCCAGCACGAAGCCCTCGTCACCCCGCGCCAGGGCCTGGAGGCGGATGTCGCGCTCCGCCGGATAGGCCACCGGCGCCCGGGTCAGGTCGCCCACCTCGGCGCCGTTCTCCACCTCCGCCCCGGGCTCGCTCGGCTCGATCAGCCCCTCGCCGCCCAGCAGCGCCGTGACATGCGGCACCGGCTCGGCCGGATCGGCGGGCGCCTCGGCCGGGGCCGGCGGCTCCAGCCCCGCCGCCAGGGCGAAGTCGATCAGCCGGTGCGTGTAGTCGAAGGTCGGCCCCAGCACCTGCCCGCCCGGCAGGTCCTTGTAGGTGGCGGAAACCCGCCGCCGCACCGCCATCGCCGCGGTGTCGATCGCCTCGGCGGCGCCGAAGCGGGGCAGGGTGGTTCGCGCCGCCCGCACCAGGAAGACCGCCTCGATCAGGTCGCCCCGCGCCTGCTTCAGCGCCAGCGCGGCGAGGTCGGGGTCATAGAGCGAGCCCTCCGTCATCACCCGGTCCACCGCGAGCCGCATCTGCTCGCGGATCTGATCGACCCCGATCTCCGGCACGGCGCGGTCGCCGCGCCGCGCATCGGCCAGCAGCCGGTGCGCGTTCTCGATGGCGGCCTCGCCGCCCTTCACGGCCACATACATGCGTCAGGCCTCCGTCACGCGGGTGGAACGGGGCAGGCCCATCACCGCGCCCGGCAGGGCCAGCAGGTGATCCAGCCCGAGCGGGAACCGCTTCCGGTTCCGCTTCAGCCGCGCCACGAAGCCTTCCGGCAGGGGCGGCGTCACGCTGCGGCAGCCCTCGATCCCCGGCCCCTCCAGCAGCAGCAGCTTCCCGCCCTCCTGCCGCGGCAGGGCCAGCACCAGCGTGGTGGAGGCATCCGGATAGTCCGGCGTGCCCTGGGCGAAGCCCTCATGCGGCGGGCAGCGTGCCGGATCGGCGACCAGGGCGAAGGCGGCCTCCGCCGGGTCCTTCACGATCGGCGCCCCGGTGTGGAAGCGCAGGAACTCCGCCACCGCCGGCGCCCCGGCCAGCGGCGCGTCCAGCCAGAGCGGCGCATCCGCATCCGCCAGCGCCAGGGCGATCGCCGCCAGTTCCGGCGTCAGCGGCGCCGGAACTTCCGGCAGGTCGGCGAGGGGTTGCAGGCTGCCGGGGCGTGCCAGCGCCTCCATCACGCCGCGGAAGACCCGCTGCGCGTCGAGGACGGGATCGGCGAAGCCGGGCAGCAATCCGGTGACGACGTTCATCAATCCTCTCCGCGCACCATGGTGAAGAAATCCACGCGCGTCGCGGCCGCCTGTCGCGCCCGCCGCGCCCGCTCGGCCTCCCGTCGCGCGGCGACGGGCCGCAGCGC
>NZ_BDLP01000453.1:0-3127 GCF_001950415.1 Roseomonas sp. TAS13 | reverse complement strand
GGTGGAGCTGTGCGTAGATGTGATCAAGAGACAGGCCGACGGGCAGGGGGCCGGTCAGGGAAGCCGTCAGCCCCGCCGTTTCGATCCTTGGGCCCAGGGGCCAGCTCCGCCCCTGCGACAGGCTGGGGAGGGTGATGCCCTGGCTCTGGACCGAAAGGGCGATGGCGCTCTCGCCCTCCGTGGCGCTGCTGCGCGTGTCCAGCGTGACCTCCAGCCGGCGGATCTCCAGCCCGCCCGGTCCGCCATCCGCGGCGGTGCCGGGAAGGCCCAGGCGCAGGCGGTCGGCCCGGAACTCGCCGCCGCGCGGCAGCACATCCGCCTGCAACGGCAACAGCCCGGTCAGCCGGTCCGCCGCGAAGGGCAGCTCCAGCGCGCCCAGGCGCAGCCTCTGCGGCCCCTTGGGCTCGATGCGCAGCTCGTCCAGGCGCGGCAGCACGACCCGCAGGTCCAGTGCCGGTACGCGCCAGTCGATCCCGCCCGGCAGCGTGGCATCGCCCCCACTCAGCCGGAAATCCGGCAGGCGCAGCGTAGCGGAGAAAGGCCATCCCCCCCGCTGCGGCGTGCCGTATTCCACCCGCCAGCCCTGCGCGCGGCGGCTCTGCGCCCAGGCGGTGAAGCCTTCCTCCAGCCGCCCGCCCATCCAGTGCCAGAGCATGGCATGGGCGGCGGCCAGCCCGGCGAGCAACACGGTCAGCCCCAGCAACAGCGGCGCGGGCCGCAGCCAGCGGCGCCGGGCGGCACGGCGCCCTGGAGGGGCCTGGACGACCTCGCCGCCTCCGGTGCCCTGACCATCGGCCATCCGTGCAGGGGCATTCCGGGCGGGGGCATCCCGACCTGCCTGGGAGGCCTGCCATGTGCCTGGCGCGTGCGCGCCGTTCTTCTCGGTATCCACGCCACCCGCTATAGCGCGCCCCCCGGCCGATCGCATGACCCCTGACCCCTCCGCAGCCCCCGAAGGCACCCGAAACCCACCGGAAACCGAGACGCCCCCCGTCCTGGACGAGGCGTTGCTGGACGCGGATGGCTCGCTCTACGTCTTCGCCTATGGCTCCCTGATCTGGAAACCGGGCTTCGCGGTGGAGGGGGCGCACCCGGCCCTGCTGCGGGGCTATCACCGCCGCTTCTGCATCCGCTCCACACGCTATCGCGGCACGCCGGAGCGCCCGGGCCTGGTGCTGGGCCTCGACCGTGGCGGCGCCTGCCGGGGCGTGGCGCTGCGCGTCGCCCGGAGCCGGGCGGCGGAGGTCCTGGGCTACCTCCACGAACGGGAGATGTCCGGAGGCTCCTACCACCAGATGCGCCTGAAGGTTCGGCTGCTGGACGAAGGACGCGACGTGTGCGCGGTGGCCTATGTCGTGGACCGCCGGTCAGACACCTATTGCGCCGGGCTGGGTCCCGATGAGGCGGCGCGCGCCATTGGCCTCGGGGTCGGAGCAATGGGCAGCAACCGCGACTACCTGCTCAACACCGTGTCGCAGCTCCGGGCCCTGGGAGTGCGGGATGCGGCACTGGAAAGGCTGGCAGACCTGCTGCCCCCGGTTGGCGCTGCCTCTGGCGACAACCGGGCTGGGGAAAAGCCGGACCGGAAAAGCCGAGGCTGAAAAAACCCAGCTGCGGCGCAGCTTTCCGCAGAGTTGTCCACAGGGAGGGGCGGAGTCGTCCCCAGCGCCAGGCTGGTTTGCGCTCCCTTGCCCACAGAGGGCTGGGGATAGCGCAAACGCGGGTCTAATAAGCTGAAAACAAATGAATAAGAACAAAGGGCGGCCAACGGCCGATGCACCAAAACCGAGGTTTGGCAAGCCCTTGACGCGTGGTGATGGCGCCACGTGGCAGGATCGCCCCGCAGCTATTCCACCAATTTATCCACAGATGCTTGTTGACAGCCCTCGTCAGGGTCCTGGGAGCGGGGAACCCTGCAGCATCGCGGCGGAGGCGGTTTCCACCTCATCCTCCAGCCGCCGCATCAGCTCGGCACGGGGCAGGCCGGGCGGCAGGGCGGGGAGGATCGCCAGGGTGATGGTGCCCGGCCGCTTGGCAAAGGAGCGGCGTCCCCAGAAGCGACCGCTATCCGTGGCCGCCGGCACCACCGGCAGGCCGGTGGCGGAGGCCAGCGCCGCCACGCCCGGCTGCCAGGGCACACGCTCGCCCGGTGCGGTCCGGGTTCCCTCCGGGAAGATCACCAGCTGTGCCCCGTCCCGCTCGGCGAATTCGCGCGACTGCCGCACCATGGACTTCAGCGCCGCGGCGCCGCCGGCGCGGTCCACCCCCACCGCGCCGAAGCGCCGCGCCAGCGCCCCCCAGCCCGGCAGGCGGAGCAGCTCCTGCTTCATGACATAGACCGGGTGCGGCAGCAGGGTCAGCCAGACGAAGGTGTCGAAGGCCGACTGGTGCTTGGAGGCCACGATGCAGGGGCCGGCGGGAATGTTCTCCAGCCCCGTCACCCGCACCCGCATGCCGCAGATCGCCGCCATCCAGCACAGCACCCAGCGCGTCCAGCCGCGCACGAAGGGCCGCGTCATGCGCCGGGGCAGCATCAGGCCGATCCAGGGGAAGACGGCCATCGAGAAGAGGAAGAGCGCGTTGAACAGCGCGGAGCGCAAGGCGATCAAGGGTCCGGCTCCGAGCGGCCATAGGCGGAAAGGCCGGCGAGGGCGCCGGCGAACTTCAGGTACTCCCGCAGCATGGCCGGGGGCCGGGCACGGGCGGGAGCGACGGGATACGGGATCAACCGGGCCTCCGGCAACTCCCGCCGCATCTCCAACAGGGCACGGGGCATGTGGAAGCCCGCGGTGACCACCGCCAGCGTCCCGATTCCGTGCTGCCGCGCCCAGGCGGCGATCTCCCGCGCATTGCCGCGCGTGCTGCGGGCCGCGTGCCCCAAGGTGATCCGGTCCAGGTAGGGCCAGGGTTCCACGCTGACCTCGTGCGCGAGGGCGGCGATATCCGTGTTCTGTCCGACGCCCGAGATGATCAGCGGCGCGCCGGGATCGGCAGCCGCCAGGCGCAGCCCGGTCTCGACCCTGTCGGGGCCGCCGGTCAGCACCGCGATTCCCGTCCCCTCCGGCAGCCGGGACGGGGACGGCACCGAGGCGGCATCCAGGAACCAGGCATAGCCCGCCCCGGTGGC
>NZ_BDLP01000452.1:0-3136 GCF_001950415.1 Roseomonas sp. TAS13 | reverse complement strand
GCACCGTGCCGGCGATGCCGCGCCGCCGCTCCGGCTCCACCGTGGCGCGCAGGGCGACGTCGTCGGCCACCACGACGATCTCCGCCGGGATGCCTTCCGCCCGCGCCAGCTCGGCGGCGAGGCCGAAGTTCAGCCGGTCGCCGGTGTAGTTCTTGACCACCAGCAGCGCCCCGGCCGGGCCCGCCACCGCCCTGATGCCCGCCAGCACCGCATCGGTGCTCGGCGAGGTGAAGACGTCGCCCGTCACCGCCGCCGAGAGCATCCCCTCCCCGACATAGCCCGCATGGGCCGGCTCGTGCCCCGCCCCGCCGCCGGAGATCACCGCCACCTTGCGCCGTGCCGCTTCCGGCAGCCCGGCGCGGATGACGACATCCTCGCCCTCCAGCAGAGCCTGGGCCGGGTTGAGGGCCACCAGCCCCTCCAGCATCTCCCGCACCACGTGGCGGGGGTCGTTCACCAGCTTCTTCATGCGTCCTCCTCCCTCCTCTTCCCGGTCAGGCCCCGTCACACGGCGGCAGCAGCTTGCCGGGATTCATGATCCCGTGCGGATCGAAGGCCCGCTTGATGGCCCACATCAGGTCCAGCGCCCCGCCATGCTCCTTGGCCATCAGGTCCAGCTTGTGCAACCCGATCCCGTGCTCGCCGGAACACGTGCCGCCCAGCCGGATGGCACGCTCCCCGGTGCGGTGCGCCAGGGTCTGGGCGCGCTCGCGCTCCCCCGGAACGGCGGCGTCGAAGAGGATGCCCAGGTGGAAATTGCCGTCGCCGACATGGCCGATCAGCGGCGCTTCCAGTCCCGTCGCCGCGATATCCGCTTCCGTCTCCAGGATGCAGGCGGCGAGTTCGGAGATGGGCACGCAGGCATCCGTGCCCATCAGGGCGCGGCCCCGGCCATGCGCCAGGTTGGCCGGCAGGGCGTCGTGCCGGGCCTTCCAGAGCCGGGAACGGTCCTCCGGCCGCCGCGCCCAGGCGAAGCCGCCGCCGCCGGCCCCCGTCGCCAGGGCCTCCACCGCCAGCGCCTGTTCCTCCACCGCCGCAGGGCTGCCATGGAATTCGAGGAACAGGGTCGGCAGCGCCTCCAGCCCTTCCAGGCGGGAGAAGGCGATGCAGCAGCGCATCTGCGGCGCATTGGCGAATTCCATCCGCGCCACCGGGATACCGGATTGCAGCACGCCCACCGCGACCTCCAGCGCCGCCTCGACGGAGGGAAACTGGCAGGTGGCGGCCGAGACCGCCTCGGGCAGGCCCTGCAGGCGGAGCTGCACCTCGGTGATGATGCCCAGCGTGCCCTCGCTGCCGAGGAAGAGGCGGGTCAGATCGTAGCCGCTGGCCGATTTCCGCGCCCGCGTGCCGGTGCGCAGGATGCGGCCATCCGCCGTCACCACCGTCAGGCCCAGCACGTTCTCGCGCATCGTGCCATAGCGCACTGCGCCGGTGCCGGAAGCGCGGGTGGCCGCCATGCCGCCCAGCGTGGCATCCGCCCCGGGATCGACCGGAAAGAACAGCCCGTCGCCACGCAGCGCCTCGTTGAGCCGCAGCCGCCGCACACCCGCCTGCACGCGGCAGTCCAGCGCGGCGGGCGAGACGTCGAGGATCGCGTCCATCAGCGACAGGTCCATGGTCACGCCGCCCTGGATCGCGACGACCTGCCCCTCCACCGAGGTGCCGGCCCCGAAGGGGATCAGCGGCACCCGCGCCTCGTGGCAGAGGCGCGCCACGGCGGCGACCTCCCCGTTGTCGCGCGGACGCACCACGGCATCGGGCGGGGCGTCGTCGGGCAGGGCCTCGCCATGGCCGTAATGGGCACGGGCGGCGGGGCTGGTCAGCACCGGCTCCCGCAGCGCGGCCTGCAGGGCGGGGAGAAGGGTGGCGATGCCGGCACGAGGCCAGCAGGCTGCCGTGGTGGCCGGGTCCGGCAACATGCGATGGTTTCTCCCCCCGATGGTCAGGGGGCGAGGTTTCCGCCCTCCTTCCATCCCGTCAATGCGGGTGGGAGCATGGCGGAACAGCCCGGAGGCCCCGGCCCGGAAACCGGAAAACCGTGGCGGGGCCGGGAGGGCGCAACGGGAACCGGCGCGGCGGCGCATTCCGCGCGAATTTGCGGCGCAAGCCCGGCGACGATGGGAAGGCCATCGGCTATCGAAACTGGCATGGGAACCTTCCACGACCTGCCGGAGCACCGGGGAAAGCCGTTGGCCGTGCCCCGAATGCCTGAACGGGACGCATCCGGCCCATGACCGAAACCTTCCTGCCCACCCTGCTGACGGGGCTGGCCGGGGCCTCCTCGCTCTTCCTGGTGGCTTCGGGCCTGACGATCCTCTTCGGCGTCACGCGGATCGTGAACTTCTCGCATGGCAGCCTGACCATGCTCGGCGCCTATATCGGCTGGAGCATCCTGACGCGCCTGCCGCGCGATCCGGAATGGTTCGTGCTGGGCGTGCTGCTCACCGCGCTCGCCACGGGGCTGATCGGCGCGGTGCTGGAACTGGCGGTGATGCGCCGCGTGTACCGGGCGCCGGAACTGTTCCAGTTGCTGGCCACCTTCGGCGTGGTGCTGATCCTGCAGGACCTCACGCTGCGCCTCTGGGGCCCGGCGGAGCTTTCCCTGCCCCGCCCGCGCTGGATGCGCGGCTTCGTGGAGATCGCCGGCAGCCGCTTTCCCTTCTACGACCTGCTGCTCATCGCGGCCGGGCCGGTGGTGCTGGGCCTGCTCTGGCTGCTGCTGCACCGGACGCGCTGGGGCACGCTGCTGCGCGCCGCGACGCTGGACCGGGAAATGGCGGCGGCGCTGGGCGTGAACCAGCGCCTGCTCTTCACCTCGGTCTTCGCCCTGGGCGCCGGGCTGGCCGGGCTGGGCGGCGCGCTGTCCCTGCCCAATGCCTCGGCCAACCTCCAGATCGACCTGTCGGTGATCACCGAAGCCTTCGTGGTCGTGGTGGTGGGTGGGCTGGGCAGCCTGGCGGGCGCCTTCCTGGCCAGCCTGCTGATCGGCGTGCTGCAGGCCTTCGGCGTGGCGCTGCTGCCGCAGAGCACGCTGGTGCTGGTCTTCCTGGTGATGGCGGCGGTGCTGGTGCTGCGCCCGAACGGGCTGCTCGGCTGTCTCTTGATCACATCTACGCACAGCTCCACCGTAAGG
>NZ_BDLP01000451.1:0-3136 GCF_001950415.1 Roseomonas sp. TAS13 | reverse complement strand
TCGCCTTACGGTGGAGCTGTGCGTAGATGTGATCAAGAGACAGCGTTGACATAGCTTCGCCGGACCGGCTCCAGTTCGAAGACGCCGGACAGCAGCGCCAGGCCGCGCAGCGGCACCGCCGCGCCGATCTGCGTCATGGCGGCGAGATGCGCCCCCGCCGAATGCCCCGCCACCACCACCCGCCCCGGATCGAAGCCCAGGGTGGCGGCCTCGGAGAGCAGCCAGGACAGGCCGCGCCGCGCCTGCGCCACGATGGCGGGCAGCGTGACCTCCGGCGCCAGGGCATAGTCCATCACGGCGACATCGACGCCCGCCTCTACCCAGCCGGGGGCGAGGAAGCCGGATTCCTCCTTCGAGACATGCTGCCAGAAGCCGCCATGCAGATAGACCAGCAGCGCGCCGGAGGGATTCGCCGCGCGGAAATAGTCGATCCTTTCGCGCGGGTGCGGTCCATAGGCCAGGTCGGGGCGCAGGCGTCCGGCGTGGCGGGCCTTGGCCAGGGCGGTGCGCCGCCCCCAGTCCCCGATCACCGCCGGCAGGGAATCCACGAAGAGGCTGGGGCTGTAGTCGCGGTCCAGCTCCTCCCGGCTGCGGGCGGAGGACAGGAAGAGCGAACTGGTCCGGGAAAGGGTCATCGGGTCCGGCGCATCGGGGGTGACGGTGCTATCCTGGCCGCGGACACGGCCGGCCGCAAACCGGCATCCTTTTCCAGCCCCGATCCGGAGCCCGCCCCGATGAGCGCCCCGACGAATGCCTCCCTGAGCTCTCCCACGGACTCCCCCGGGGCCGAACCCCCGCCCAGCCGCGTCACCGAGGGCATCCACACCGATTTCGCGCGGAGCATGGGCTATGGGGAGTACCTGCGGCTCGACCTGCTGCTCTCGGCGCAGCAGCCACTCAGCACGCATCACGACGAGATGCTGTTCATCACCATCCACCACGTGCAGGAAGTCTGGCTGAAGCTGATCACGCACGAACTCGTCCTGGCGCTGGATTCCATCCGCCGCGACGCGCTGGACCCGGCCTTCAAGGCGCTGGCCCGGGTCTCGCGCATCCAGTCGCAGATGATCGGCGCCTGGGACGTGCTCTCCACCATGACGCCGGCGGACTATCTCAGCTTCCGCGGCGTGCTGGGCAAGTCCTCCGGCTTCCAGTCCTTCCAGTACCGGATGCTGGAATTCCGCCTGGGCGCCAAGGACGCGAAGATGATGCTGCCGCACCGGCACGACACGGCGGCACACGCGACGCTGGACGCGGCACTGCGCGCGCCGAGCCTCTACGACGAAGCCATCCGCCTTCTGGCACGGCGCGGCTTCGCCCTGCCGGCGTCGCTGCTGGAGCGCGACCTGACGCAGCCGCACCGGCACAGCCCGGAACTGCAGGCGGCCTGGCTGCGGATCTACCGCGAGGCGGAGACGCATTTCGATCTCTACCAGCTCGCGGAGGAGCTGGTGGATGTGGAGGATTCCTTCCAGCAATGGCGCTTCCGCCACATGAAGACGGTGGAGCGCATCATCGGCTTCCGCGCCGGGACCGGTGGTTCCGCCGGCGTCGCCTTCCTGCGCACGGCGCTGGAACGCTCCTTCTTCCCGGAGCTCTGGCAGGTCCGCACCGAGATCTGACGTGCGCCCATGAGGCATCGTCGCGAGAGGTTGAAGCACCCCCCGCATGGACGCGTGGGACGGGCCGCCCCATAAGTCCGCGGCAAGTTATCGGGCAAAGCCGGGAGACTCGAATACTTGTGATCGACATGAACGATTGGTCACACGGAGTATAACTCATGAATTCGGTCTCCCGCCGGAACGTCATCGCCGGAACCGCCGCAGCCGCCGCCCTGGTGCCCGCCGCGGCGGGCGCGCAACAGGCCGCGCAGACCCCGCAGCCCAGCCGCGCCCCCAACACCGGCGGCACCGATCCCGGCCCGCGTGACCTGTCGCGCACGCGGCAGAATCCGGACATGCTGAACCCGCCCTCCACGGATCACGGGACGCTGCCGAACCTCCGCTTCTCCTATGCCGACGCGCATGTGCGGCAGGAAAGCGGCGGCTGGACGCGGCAGGTCACGGTGCGCGAGCTTGGCGTGTCGCAGGACATCGCCGGGGTGAACATGCGCCTCAATGCCGGCGGCGTGCGCGAGCTGCACTGGCACAAGGAGGCCGAGTGGGCCTACATGCTCTACGGCAGTGCCCGCATCACCGCGATCGATACGCAGGGCCGGCAGTTCGTGGACGATGTCGGCGTCGGCGACCTCTGGTACTTCTCCGGCGGCATCCCGCATTCGATCCAGGGCCTGGGCGATGACGGCTGCGAGTTCCTGCTCGTCTTCGACGACGGGCATTTCGACGAGGACAGCACCTTCCTGATCAGCGACTGGTTCCGCCGCGTGCCGGCCGAGGTGCTGGCCAAGAACTTCGGCGTGCCCGCCAATCTCTTCGGCCATACGCCGAGCCCGGACGAGCTCTATATCTTCAAGGCGGACAAGCCCGGGCCGCTGGCGCAGGACCGCCTCGATGGCGTGACGCAGGTGCCCTCGGCCGAGAGCTTCAGCCACCGCATGCTGGCGCAGGACCCGATCCGCACGAAGAGCGGCACGGTGCGCATCACGGATTCCTCCGTCTTCAAGGCCTCGAAGACCATCGCCGCGGCCCTGGTGGAAATCGAGCCCGGCGGGCTGCGCGAGCTGCACTGGCACCCGAACACCAACGAATGGCAGTACTACATCGAGGGGCAGGCACGCATGGGCGTCTTCGCCGCCTCCGGCCAGGCGCGCACCTTCGACTACGTGGCGGGCGATGTCGGCTACGTGCCCTTCGCCATGGGCCACTACGTCGAGAACACCGGCAACACCACCCTGCGCTTCCTGGAGATGTTCCGCAGCGACCACTACGCCGACCTGTCGCTGAACCAATGGATGGCCCTGACGCCGCAGCAGCTCCTGCAGTCGCACCTGCATCTGGACAAGCAGGTGATCGGCGCACTGCGCCGCGACAAGGCACCGGTCGTGCCGGCCTGATGCGCAATGCCGCCCGGCCGTGGATGATGGCCGGGCGGCATTGCGCCGTCCCGGAGGAAAGGCGCTGCCTTTCCCCCGGACCCCCTATCCGCCAGGACCCTGCGGGCCCTGGACCCGACGAGC
>NZ_BDLP01000450.1:0-3136 GCF_001950415.1 Roseomonas sp. TAS13 | reverse complement strand
CAGACCATCACTCCCTTTCCGGCCCTTCGCCAGTTTCGATCCACGCTCCCGCACGGGGAGCGACCCGCCGTCACGTCCGCCACCGGAGCCCGGATCAGGTTTCGATCCACGCTCCCGCACGGGGAGCGACTCCAGCTCAAGGTCCTTCTTCTCCGGCTTGTGGAGGTTTCGATCCACGCTCCCGCACGGGGAGCGACTTGCCGGGGCCGGTCAGCGCGAGGAAGCCACCGGAGTTTCGATCCACGCTCCCGCACGGGGAGCGACCTGCGCGCTTCGGGTTCATTGTTCTGTCTCGCTGTGTTTCGATCCACGCTCCCGCACGGGGAGCGACCCGGCTGACATCGTGGAAGAGGCCGCCGTCATGCTGTTTCGATCCACGCTCCCGCACGGGGAGCGACGCCTGATCGCCCACCGCCGTGCCGGCGCCCTGGTGGTTTCGATCCACGCTCCCGCACGGGGAGCGACCGCGTAGGAGGACGCGATCCTGGAACTGCGCCGCGGTTTCGATCCACGCTCCCGCACGGGGAGCGACTGGGCCGGGCCGCGCCCACGCGGTCCAGGAGGAGTTTCGATCCACGCTCCCGCACGGGGAGCGACTGGCGCCCTTCAGGCCGGATGGCAGCAGCGCCAGGTTTCGATCCACGCTCCCGCACGGGGAGCGACGAGGCGCGCTGCGCGGAGGCGCCGCGATGACCGGGTTTCGATCCACGCTCCCGCACGGGGAGCGACTGGCGCCCTTCAGGCCGGATGGCAGCAGCGCCAGGTTTCGATCCACGCTCCCGCACGGGGAGCGACATCCCGGTTGTCCAGCGTTACCTCCCCGCTCTGGTTTCGATCCACGCTCCCGCACGGGGAGCGACCGGCTCAGCTGTGCCAGGAGGATGACCGGGCAGTTGTTTCGATCCACGCTCCCGCACGGGGAGCGACGCCGGTGCCGCCCTGGCGTTCGATCGCCTCGGTGTTTCGATCCACGCTCCCGCACGGGGAGCGACGCTTGGCGATGCCAGCGATCCAGTTGCCCAGATCCTCGTTTCGATCCACGCTCCCGCACGGGGAGCGACCAGCGGCGCCAGAGGGCCAGCAGGAGCCGCAGCAGGTTTCGATCCACGCTCCCGCACGGGGAGCGACGCGACAAGTCGCCCCTCATCCGTCGCGCCCTCGCGGTTTCGATCCACGCTCCCGCACGGGGAGCGACCCGTGGACTGGATCGTTGCCCTGACCAAGGGTGGGTTTCGATCCACGCTCCCGCACGGGGAGCGACTTGGCTGTACGAACGCCGCCTTCTTCGAGGGACTGTTTCGATCCACGCTCCCGCACGGGGAGCGACCGGTCCTTCTGACTGCGCTGCGCATCCCACCCGGCGTTTCGATCCACGCTCCCGCACGGGGAGCGACCCCGCACCCCCGACGCGACCCACCTCCGCGAGGTGTTTCGATCCACGCTCCCGCACGGGGAGCGACCACGATCTGTTCGCCCACGGCATACTTACCGTCAGAGTTTCGATCCACGCTCCCGCACGGGGAGCGACCTGGATTGTTGCCTACCCCCACGCGATCCATGGGGTTTCGATCCACGCTCCCGCACGGGGAGCGACTAGCCCCATCACGCCCCTCCCTGAGAAGGGAAAAGTTTCGATCCACGCTCCCGCACGGGGAGCGACCGAGTAATCCCTTTGGTCGAAATAGCTCACCAGCGGGTTTCGATCCACGCTCCCGCACGGGGAGCGACACGCGGGTGGCCAATGGCTGCGCTGACGGCTGGCAGTTTCGATCCACGCTCCCGCACGGGGAGCGACACACTTTCCCTGGCCTCCCTGCCGGCCACGTGTTTCGATCCACGCTCCCGCACGGGGAGCGACCGCCGGGCATATCGCGGTTGAGCAGCACGGCCCGTTTCGATCCACGCTCCCGCACGGGGAGCGACGGTCAAGGCGCAGGCGGATATCGAGCTACAGCGGCAGTTTCGATCCACGCTCCCGCACGGGGAGCGACGGCCATCATAGAGCAGGCTGCTGTCCGCATAGGCGTTTCGATCCACGCTCCCGCACGGGGAGCGACGCGCTAACGCGCGGGCCGCTATCCCTCCCCGCCCTGTTTCGATCCACGCTCCCGCACGGGGAGCGACCCGCGAGAGCGAGGACGATCGCGATCAACCCGATGTTTCGATCCACGCTCCCGCACGGGGAGCGACCCGCTCGGACGACCAGTGGAGCTCCTGGCGCGAGGAAGTTTCGATCCACGCTCCCGCACGGGGAGCGACGGTTCATGCCGGTCTCCTCCAGGCTTGCGATGGAGTTTCGATCCACGCTCCCGCACGGGGAGCGACTTCTCGTTCTTCTCATCCAGCACAATGGAAACGCGTTTCGATCCACGCTCCCGCACGGGGAGCGACGCGCTGCGTCCGCCCCATCACGCCGGGACGATGCGTTTCGATCCACGCTCCCGCACGGGGAGCGACCCTTGAGTTGGGGGTGGGTGGGGGTGTCCGTAGTGTGTTTCGATCCACGCTCCCGCACGGGGAGCGACCTCAGCTCCGCGCCGACAACAGCGCCGGCTCCTGGTTTCGATCCACGCTCCCGCACGGGGAGCGACAAGTTGTCAGCCATCTGCTGGGGCTCCAGGCAAAGTTTCGATCCACGCTCCCGCACGGGGAGCGACTCAGGTTCGCACGGACGCTGGTGTCCGGTTGCGCGTTTCGATCCACGCTCCCGCACGGGGAGCGACTGCCCTGCGCCAAGGCAACCTCCCCAGCCTACTGGTTTCGATCCACGCTCCCGCACGGGGAGCGACGATCTGCTTGTCCGGCGGGACGAACTCCTTGATGTTTCGATCCACGCTCCCGCACGGGGAGCGACGGCAATGAATTGCTGCCGCTGGGCCTGTTGCTGGTTTCGATCCACGCTCCCGCACGGGGAGCGACATTTCGGCGACACGACGATCGCCGCGGTGCAGGAGTTTCGATCCACGCTCCCGCACGGGGAGCGACCATGGCCGTGCGGCTGTGGGCCAAGCGCGCCATGGCGGTTTCGATCCACGCTCCCGCACGGGGAGCGACGTCAGCGAGCAGCAGGCGGCGGGGGAGATATGCGTTTCGATCCACGCTCCCGCACGGGGAGCGACGGCCCGGCGGTCCTGGC
>NZ_BDLP01000449.1:0-3142 GCF_001950415.1 Roseomonas sp. TAS13 | reverse complement strand
GCTGCGCATGTCCGTTTCCGCCGGCGGCAATGTCGGGGAGCGGCTGATGGCGGTGGGGGCGCGGCACTATGGCCGCATCCGCGCCACGGCGCAGGACTGGCTGGGCCGCGTCGAGATCGGCGCCGACCGCATGGACGACACGCCGCGCGCCTTCTCGGGCGGCATGCGGCAGCGGCTGCAGATCGCGCGCAACCTCGTCACCCATCCGCGCCTCGTGCTGATGGACGAGCCGACCTCCGGCCTCGACGTCTCGGTGCAGGCGCGCCTGCTGGACCTCGTGCGCGGACTGGTGGCGGAGCTGGGGCTGGCGGTGATCATCGTCACCCATGACCTCGCCGTGGCGCGGCTGCTGTCGCACCGGATCATGGTGATGCGCCATGGGCGGGTGATCGAGAGCGGGCTCACCGACCAGGTGCTGGACGATCCGTCCGAGCCCTACACGCAACTCCTCGTCTCCTCGGTGCTCGCGGCATGAACCCCTCCATGAACGGGCCTCTCGTCACGCTGGACGGCGTCGGCAAGACCTTCACCCTGCATCTGCGCGGCGGCACCCGGCTCGGCGTCGTCGATGGCGTGTCCTTCTCGGTCGATCCGGGGGAATGCGTGGTGCTCGGCGGCCCCTCGGGCGCGGGCAAGTCCTCGCTGCTGCGGATGATCTACGGCAACTACCGCTGCGACACGGGCCGCATCCTGATCCGCGACGGGGGGGAGATGGTGGATGTCGCCAGCGCCGGGCCGCGCCGGGTGCTGGCGCTGCGGCGGACCACCATGGGCTATGTCTCGCAGTTCCTGCGCGTCATTCCCCGCGTGGGCGCGCGCGAGATCGTGGCCGCCGCCGGGCGCGAGGGCGGGCTCGACGCGGAAACCGCCAGCGGCCGCGCGGCGGAGATGCTGGCGGCGCTGAACCTGCCGGAACGGCTCTGGGACCTGCCGCCCGCCACCTTCTCCGGCGGCGAGCAGCAGCGCGTGAACATCGCGCGTGGCCTGATCGCCGAGCGCCCGGTGCTGCTGCTGGACGAGCCCACCGCCTCGCTGGACGCGCGCAACCGCGCCGTGGTGGTGGAGATGATCCGACGCAAAGCCGCCGCCGGGGTGGCGATGATCGGCATCTTCCATGACGAGGACGTACGCGACGCGGTGGCGAGCCGCGTGGTGGACGTCACGCGCTTCTCCGCTTCCCAACCCCAAGCCGACGCGGCCTGACAGGAACGACGATGCTGGAACCCGTGGACCTGATCGAGAATGCCGAGATCGTGCTGCCCGACCGCGTGCAGCGCGGCTGGGTGCGGCTGGAAGATGGCCGGATCGACGCGATCGGCGAGGGCGACGTGCCGCGCGCCGTGCTGCCCGCCGCCGGCGAGGGCCGGCGCGTGGACCTGCGTGGCGCGCTGCTGATCCCGGGCCTGGTGGAGCTGCACACAGACCATCTGGAGACGCACTACATCCCCCGCCCCAAGGTGCGCTGGCATCCGCTGGGCGCCGTGCTGGCCTATGACGCGCAGATCGCGGCCTCGGGCATCACCACCGTCTTCGACAGCCTGCGCGCCGGTTCCGACATCGATGGCGGCGGGCTGGGCGGGGAGCTCTTCGAGCTCGCCGGGGCGATCGATGCGGCCCGGCAGGACGACCTGCTGCGCGCCGAGCACCGCACGCATCTGCGCTGCGAGATCCCGGCGCCGGACGTGGTGGAGATGGTGGAGCGTTTCTGCGAACGCTATCCGGTGGACCTGCTGTCGCTGATGGACCACACGCCCGGGCAGCGGCAGTTCCGCGACCTGGAGAAGTACTTCGTCTATGCCCGCCGTTCCGGCAAGTCCACCGAGGAGCTGAAGGCGCTGACCGCCCTCCGCATGGAGACCGGTGCGGAGCGCGCGGCGCGGAACCGGCCGCCCCTGGTCGCGCTGGCACGGCGGCACGGCATCGCCCTCGCCAGCCATGACGACACCACCCTGGCGGATGTGGCGCAATCGGTGGAGGAACGGGTCGGCATCGCCGAGTTCCCGACCACCCACGAGGCGGCGGCGGAAAGCCATGCGCGCGGCATCCGGGTGATGATGGGCGCGCCGAACCTGATCCGCGGCGGCTCCCATTCCGGCAATGTCGCGGCGGCGGAGCTGGCGCGGCACGGGCTGCTGGACATCCTGTCCTCCGACTACGTGCCGGGCAGCCTGCTGCTGGCGGCCTTCGACCTGCCGGAGCGCGTTCCGGGCATCACCCTGCCGCAGGCCATCGCCACGGTCACCGCCAACCCGGCCCGGGCCACCGGCCTGGACGACCGGGGCGTGATCGCGCCCGGCCAGCGCGCCGACCTGGTGCATGTCACCCTGGCGGGCGGCGTGCCGGTGGTGCGGCAGGTCTGGCGCCAGGGAAGGCGGGTCGCCTGAGATGCAGGGAGGCTTCGTGCTGGTGGTCGGGCCGAGCGGCGCCGGCAAGGACACGGTGATCGCGGGCGCCCGCGCCGCGCTGGAAGGGGAGCCGCGCCTGCTCTTCCCCCGGCGGGTGGTGACGCGCCTCGCCTCGGAATGGGAGGCGCATGACAGCCTGGACGAGGCGGGCTTCCGCCGTGCCGAGGCGGCGGGCGCCTTCGCCCTGTCCTGGCGGGCGCACGGCCTCTGCTACGGCATCCCGGCGGAGACGGCCATGGCCGCGCAAACGGGGAAGCTGGTGCTCTGCAACGTTTCGCGCGCCGTGGTGCCGCAGGCGCGGGAACGGCTGCCCGCCGTGACCGTGGTGGAGATCACCGCGCCCGCCGAGGTGCTGGAGCAGCGCCTCGCCCGCCGGTCCCGGGCGGAGGATGGCGATGTCGCCCTGCGCCTGCGCCGCGCCCAGGCGCTGGACGGACCGCCGGCCGAACTCCGCATCGTCAACGACGGCACGCCGGAGGAAGCGGTGGCACAGCTCCTGGCGCATCTGCGCGACCGGTTGGCGACGGGCTGATCCCCGGGAGCAGGTGGAGACGCGGGGCTCCCGAAAAGAAGGACACCGTGTCCGCGCCCGTGGCACCGGCAGTCCGCCGGAGAGCCATGCTCTCCGGCGCGATCCGGCCGCGGGGAGAGCCAACTCATCGGGTCCAGGGCCCGCAGGGTCCTGGCGGATAGGCTGTCTCTTGATCACATCTACGCACAGCTCCACCGTAAGGCGA
>NZ_BDLP01000448.1:0-3143 GCF_001950415.1 Roseomonas sp. TAS13 | reverse complement strand
GGGTCCGGGGACCGGCTCCGGTCCCCGGCGGAGAGGGGGCCCGGCGGGAGAGGCGGCGCCTCTCCCCCGGGACGAGCCACGGAGCGCCACGATCGGAGGGAGGGCGCTATTCCTCCCAGCCGATGGCGCGGCGCAGGAAGGCGGTGCCGAGGGCCGAGAAGGTGGCGATCTCGCCGCTGTCCTTGCCATAGCCATGGCCGCCCGCGCCGGGCTCGTAGAAATGCGCGTCGTAGCCCATGGCCTGGAGCTTCGCCGCCATCTTGCGGGCATGGCCGGGATGGACGCGATCGTCCTTGCGTGCCGTGGCGAGCAGGATGGGCGGGTAGCGCCGGCCCGGCTCGGCGGTGTGGTAGGCCGAGATGTGCCGGAGGAAGGCCCAGTCCTCCGGCTTCTCCGGGTCGCCGTATTCCGCGATCCAGCTCGCCCCGGCCAGCAGCTTCGTATAGCGGCGCATGTCCACCAGCGGGATGGTGCAGAACAGCGCCCCGAAACGCTCCGGATAGCGTGTCAGCATGTTCGCGATCAGCAGCCCGCCGTTCGAGCCGCCCTCCGCCGCGATGCGCTCCGGCCGGGTGACGCCGCGCCGCACCAGATCCTCCGCCACGGCGGCGAAATCGTCGTGCGAGCGGATCTTGTTGGCCAGCCGCCCGGCCTCGTGCCAGCGCGTGCCGAACTCGCCGCCGCCGCGGATGTTGGCGAGCACGGTGGTGCCGCCCTTCTCCAGCCAGAGCTTGCCCGTGCGCAGGGCGTAATAGGGCTGGGTGGTGACCTGGAAGCCGCCATAGCCCGTCATGTGCACCGGCGCGTCGCCGGTCAGCCCCTCCGGCCCGACCTGCACATAGGGGATGCGTTCCCCATCCACCGAGACCGCCTCGTGCCGCGTCACCGCCAGCCCGGCCGCGTCATAGACGCGCGGCGCCTGCTTCAGCAGCGCCGGCATGGGCAGCTCCAGGGAGGACAGCATCAGGCTCGGCGGGGTGACGGGGTCCTGGGCGCTGACCATCAGCGTGCCGTCGGATTCCGCCTCCTCCGCATCCAGCGGCCAGACGCCGACCACGCCGATCCGCGGCAGGCCCGGGATCTCCGCGGCGTGCCATTCCACACCGCCGTCGCCGGGCGGGGTCCGCAGGGTGAAGACCGGGCGCAGGTCGTCCAGCACCGACAGCACCAGTCGCCCCCGGCACCAGAAGAAGCCCTGCAGCGCCCGCCGCTCGCCCGGCACGAAAAGCGTGGCGAAGTCCCGGCTCCCCGCCAGGAAATCCGCCAGCCGGATGCCCAGCAGCGTGTCCGGCGCGTGGGTCTTCCCCGCCACCGTCCAGGGCGTGCGCGGCCAGAGGGCCAGCCAGCCCTCCAGCTCCGCGCCGCCGGCCGGGACGGTGCCGCCATGGTGCCAGTCCAGCCGCATGTCGGTCGGCAGGTCGAGCGTCCTGACCGCCCCGCCCGGCTTCGCCAGGTGGTAGCGCGCATCGTAGAAGCCGATCTGCTCGCGGAACACCAGATGGCCCGTCTCGCGGTCCACCGTGCCCCAGAGCCCCATGCTCTCCGGCGCGGTCTCGAACAGCACCTCCGCCGCCAGCGGCGCCTCGCCCCGGCGCCAGAGCCGGATGCGGCGGGGATAGCCGGACTGGGTGGCATTCCCCTCGCCCAGCGCGGTGGAGAGCAGCAGCGCGTCGCGATCGATCCAGTCCACCATCCCCTTGGCTTCCGGCACGGCGAAGCCGCCCTCCACGAAGCACCGGCCGGGAAGGTCGAACTCCCGCAGCACCGCCGCGTCGCCACCGCCGCGCGACAGCGACAGGATCGCCCGGTCATGCGCGCCCGGCAGGCTGCGCGCCCCCTGCCAGACCCAATCCTCCCCCTCCGCCGCCGCCAGGACGTCGAGGTCGAGCAGGTCCTCCCAGGCCGGATCGCTGGTGCGGTAGGATTCCAGCGTCGTCCGCCGCCAGAGCCCGCGCGGCCGTCCGGCATCCTGCCAGAAATTGTACAGCAGCCCGCCCCGGCGGGTGACGAAGGGCAGCTTGTCCGGCCGGTCCATCGCCGCCTTCAGCGCGTCGCGATCGGCCTCGAATCGGGAATCGGCAAGGTCGGCGAGCAGCGCGGCATTCCGCGCCTCCACCCATTCCAGGGCACGGGCGCCCTCCACCTCCTCCAGCCAGAGCCAGGGGTCCTCGTCCGGCGCGGCGAGGGTCGGGCGGGAATCGGGTTCCGGCATGGCGGGCATCCTCTGAACGGCCGGGACGAGGCCAGGAGTGGAAAAGGGGCGCAGGGTGGCGGGGACGACCCGGCGAGGATAGAGCCAGGGCAGCCCCGCGCCAAAACAGCGTGGCCGCCCGCGAATGTTCCGATTTCGTTTCGTATTGCCGAAGCGCAAGGAAATCCCTGCGCCAACCCTCAAGGATGCAGCCGCCATCCGTTTCGGATCGTTGCAAAACCTTTATGCAGCGTCCTCGTTCTCAGAATGACCGCTGGACATGGCATCGCCGTCCAGGCTTCTTATATTACAGCCATGACAGAATCATCCGCCCGGGAGAACCGTCCCATGCATCGCCGGACCGTCCGCAAGGCCCGCTTCCTCGCGGGCTTCGCTGCCCTTGCCCTGGCCCTGGCGCCGGCCCTCGCCGAAGCGCGCCCCGGTGGCGGCTTCTCCTCGGGCAGCCGCGGCAGCCGCAGCTTCAACGCGCCCCCGGCCACCCGCACCGCACCGGGCGGCGGCACGAACACCTTCGACCGCAGCGACATGTCGCGCGGCGGCGTGAACCAGGCCACCCCGGCCCGGCCGCCCAGCTACACCCCCGCCCCGGCGGGCAGCCGCTTCGGCGGCGGCTTCATGGGCGGCATGATGGGCGGCCTGCTCGGCGCCGGCCTGCTCGGCATGCTGTTCGGCTTCGGCTTCGGCGGCATTTCCGGCTTTGCCGGTGTGATCGGCCTGCTGCTGCAGATCGCCCTGGTTGTCGGCGGCATCATGCTGCTGATGCGCTTCCTCCGCCGCCGCCAGACCGGCATGGCCCAAGGGGGAACGCCCCGGGGCGGCATGGCCATGGCCGGGAACGCCCCGGGCTATGCCCGTGAAACGCAGGACCCGATGGGCAACCGCCCCGGCCCGCTGGGCTGTCTCTTGATCACATCTACGCACAGCTCCACCG
>NZ_BDLP01000447.1:0-3144 GCF_001950415.1 Roseomonas sp. TAS13 | reverse complement strand
TTCGCCTTACGGTAGAGCTGTGCGTAGATGTGATCAAGAGACAGCCCCGCCGCCGGACGAGCTGCCGCTCTTCGCCGCCGCGGCCGAGGCCGCCCCCACCCTGCCGCCGCTCACCGATGGCGAGAGGCTGGCGCTGGACTGGGGCGCCACCGGGCTCAGCCTGCGCGCGCATCCGCTGGCCCTGCTGCGCCCCTGGCTCGGCCCGGTGAACACGCGCAGCCTGCTCCATGCCCCACGCGGCGCCCGCATCCGCCTGCCCGGGCTGGTGCTGGTGCGGCAGCGTCCCGGCTCCTCGAAGGGCGTGGTCTTCTTCACCGTGGAGGACGAGCATGGCACCGCCAACCTCGTGCTCTATCCGGATGTGGTGGCGGCGCACCGGCCCGCCGTGCTGGGCGCGCGGCTGCTGGTGGCGGAAGGGCGGCTGGAGCGCGAGGACAGCGGCGCCGTGCCGATCCTGCACCTGATCGCGCGGCGGCTGGAGGACCATTCGGCGATTCTGGACGGCCTGCACCGGCTCGACCTGCCCGGTGGCGCCTTTCCGGCGGAGACCCAGCTTGCCCGGGCGGATGAGATCGGGCGGGGCGGTTCGCCACGGTCTTCCATCCCCCGGGCCATTCCCCGGTTGGGCCGATCGCGGGATTTCCACTGAAAAACCGGGCGCGAACCCCGAAAGCTGTTTGAGATCGGTTCTCATCTGGCCCAAGCTGTCCTTTCGCGACGCGCAGGAGGCCGAGATGGCGACTCAAGGACTGCCCAGCTGGCCCTGGCTCGGAATCACGCCGGAGGAATTGCCGGAACCGGAGGCGGTGCTGCTGGAGGCCATACGGCGCTGGTCGGAGGCGGCCCGGAAGGGCGGCTCCCCGGCCATGGCGATGCAGGCGCCGCTGGCGACGCTGGGGATCGGCGAGGCCAGGGACGATCTGGACAAGGCGCTGCGACAGCTCGGCGCCCCGTGCGGGATGGGCTGCCTGCTCAGCCCCCGGGTCCTGCCGGGCGAGGCAACGCTGCTGCTGGCCCTTGCCCTGGCGCAGCGCGGCTCGCGGCGGGAGGCGCTGGCGATCTTCCTGCGGCTGGCGCCGACGCCCCGGGCCGGCGCGGCCCTGGCCGCCGCCGTGGCGCTCGGACAGACCCTGCGCCATGCCGGGCTGCGCCTGACGCATCCGATGCGGCGCGCGACGGCGGGCCATGCCGGGCGCGGCCGGATGGGCTGAGGCGGGCGCACCCCACGGGCGGATCGCGCCTGGACGCGCGGGGGTCCGGCCTGGCTGCCCAGGGTTGGACAGAACCTCCGTGCGTGTCACTTTAGGGCTTTAGCAGTTTTAGGCTTTTAGTCTTTTATCCGCCCAGTCGGATGCAGACTCCGCCCTATGGGGCAGGCAGATCTTGCCTGAGAACCGCGCCAGGGGTGAGCGGTGCCGTGGCTCGCATGGCGGCAGTGGAACGGGGATGGTCTGTTGATTTTATTCCTATAACCTGTGATCGGCGGGCAAGCAAGGGAGTTCGCGCCGGAGAGCCTCGCTTTCCGGCAACCGCGGGTGCCACAAGCGCGGACAGGGTCTCTGTCTTCTTCCCTGGTGCCCGCTGTTTCCGCCAGTTCCGCGGGATGGAACCCGCGGGCCGGGGGAGACCGGCGCCGGCTCCCGGAGGCCAGGGCTCGAAGAGTCCTGGCGGAGAGGGGGTTCCGGGACGAGAGGCGAGGCCTCTCCCCCGGGGGTGGCCAGTGTGCCCTTCGTCTCAGCCCCAGCGGCGGGGCTGGCCGCAATCCAGGTGCACGAAGCCGTCGCGGCGGTACAGGCCGACGCCACCCATCTGCATCTCCGCCGCGAGCCGCGCCATGGCATAGGAATCGCGGTCCGGCAGGCGCACATCCGCCGCCATGCCGGACATGTGCAGCGAGGCGGTGGACACGCGCCGCGACTGCCGCGCCAGGTTGGCGTTGCGCTCCGGCGCGCGGTAGCCGCTGATCACCTGGAAGGGCTCGCCGGAATCCATCTGCTGCGCCACGGCGTGCAGCACGTCGAAGAGGCGCGGGTCCATCGGCGTCACCTCCTCGGTCGGCAGGTCGCGCAGCACGTAGTCCAGCTTCTGCAGCGCGGTGCGGACGTAGCGGCCGTTCTCCCAGTACACGCCCTCGAACTGGTCGTCCGTCTCGGCATAGGCGCGCTGGATGCGCAGCACGCGCGGGGGGCCGGAATCGGCCAGCACGGGGGTGGCGGCGGCGGCGCAGGCGAGGCCGCCCAGGGCGGCGCGGATCACCTCCCGCCGGCGGAAGGCGGGGCTGCGGGCCGCGTCCGCGCAGCAGGGGCAGTCGAGGCGGGAACGGTGGCTCATCGGGCGGCCGCCACGCGCGGGGCGCTGCGGTCCATCTCCCGCGCATAGGCGGCGTCGAGGCCGTAGATGTCGGGCCGCAGGCGCAGGCGCCCCTCCTCCACCACGGCGGTGCTGTAGATCAGCCGCACCGGGATCGGCCGCTTCAGCGGCACGTTGATCGTCTGCCGGGTGTCGAAGGTGCGCTGCATGCGCTCCCGGTCCCAGCCCATGCCATCCATGGCAAGGTCGAGAAGTTCCATGGGTCGCTCCAGTCGGATGCAGCCGGACGAGAAGGCGCGGTCGGGCCGGTTGAAGGCCCAGCGGTCCGGCGTGTCGTGCAGGTAGATGTCTTCGTTGTTGGGCATGATGAACTTCAGCCGTCCGAGCGCGCTGGAATCCCCGGCATCCTGGCGCACCGCATAGGGAAAGTTGTCGGGCCGTATCCGGGCCCAGTCCACCGTGGTCGGATCGACCTCCACGCGCTCCCCGTCGATCGTGGCGAAGAGGCGGAAGCCCTTGGCCACCATCGCCCTCGGGTCGCGCCGGAACTTCGGCAGCAGGTCCTCGCGCGCGTTGCGGGCGGGCACGCCCCAGGGCGGGTTGAACTGCACCGTGGTCATCGAGACCCGCAGCAGCGGCGTGGCGCGGTCGGGACGGCCGACCACCACGTTCATGCGCAGCAGGGTGCGGCTTCCCTCCAGCGCGAAAAGCCGGAAATCGGGGATGTTCACCTCGATCCGGCGGCCCGCGGGCGGGCGCGGCGCGGCGCGGCGCATGTCCAGCGCGACGCGGAGCTGGTCCACCCGCTGCGAGGCCGGGCGGTTGAGCTGCGCC
>NZ_BDLP01000446.1:0-3153 GCF_001950415.1 Roseomonas sp. TAS13 | reverse complement strand
TGTGATCAAGAGACAGGGAAAGGCGGAGGGGCTTTCCGCGTTGGCGCGGCCGGACCGGAGGAGGCTGTTCCGGGTTCGGGGCTGCGGCATGCGGATCTCCGGTGAAAGGCGACGCACAAGGGCGCGGCGCCGCTGCCCCGGCCCAGGGAAGTCCCGGCTGGGGAAGAAAGATGGCGCCGCAGCAATGTCGGGCTGTCTTTCGCTCCTGGCGCGGCGTTTAGCAAGTGAGAATTGCTTGCAAATGCCGCGCCGCAGTCATGTGCCCCACCGGGGGCGTCATCCCGGGGACCCGGCTCCCGGACCCGGCCCGCGCCGCCGGGCTTCCCTCAGCCCAGCGGCTGCGCGACGAAGCCTTCCCAGCCGCGCGCGCGCAGCTCGCAGGCGGGGCAGGTTCCGCAGCCATAGCCCCAGCGGTGGCGATGCGTGCGGTCGCCCAGGTAGCAGGTGTGGGAGTCCTCCACGATCATCTCCACCAGCGCCTGCCCGCCGAGGTCGTGGGCGAGGCGCCAGGTGGCGGGCTTGTCGCGCCACATCAGCGGCGTGTGGAGGACGAAGCGGCGCTCCATGCCGAGGTTGATGGCGACCTGCAGGGCCTTGAGCGTGTCGTCGCGGCAGTCGGGATAGCCGGAATAGTCGGTCTCGCACATGCCGCCGACGAGGTGGCGCAGCCCGCGGCGATAGGCGAGGGCGGCGGCGAAGGTGACGAAGAGCAGGTTGCGGCCGGGGACGAAGGTGTTGGGCAGCCCGTCCTCGCGCATCCGGATCGCGATCTCCGCCGTCATGGCGGTGTCGGAGACCTGGGACAGTGCCTCCAGCGGCAGGGTGTGGTCGGGGCCGAGCTTCGCCGCCCAGTGCGGGAAGCGTTCCGCGAGGCGGCGGCGGAAGGTGTCGCGGCATTCCAGCTCCACCCGGTGGCGCTGGCCATAGTCGAAGCCCAGCGTCTCCACATGGGCGAAGCGGTCCAGCGCCCAGGCGAGGCAGGTGGCGCTGTCCTGGCCGCCGCTGAACAGGACCAGGGCGCCGTCGCCGGAAAGGTTGTCGGTCATGGGGTGATGTCCTCCAGGCGGGAGACGGCCCAGGCGGCGGCCTCCGCCACCACGGGGTCGGGATCGCCGGCGAGGCGGCGTGCCTCGGGCAGCAGCGCGGGGTCGGCCGAATTGCCGATGGCGTAGAGCACGTTGCGGACGAAGCGGTCGCGGCCGATGCGCTTGATGGGGGAGCCCGAGAAGAGGGCGCGGAAGGTGGCGTCGTCCAGTGCGGCCAGTTCCGCCAGGCGCGGGGCGGCGAGGTCCTCGCGGCCGATCAGGGCCGGCTCGGTGGCGGTATGGGCGAACTTGTTCCAGGGGCAGGCGGCAAGGCAGTCGTCGCAGCCATAGATGCGGTTGCCGAGGCGCGGGCGCAGCGCCTCGGGGACCGGCCCCTTGTGCTCGATGGTGAGGTAGGAGACGCAGCGGCGGGCGTCGAGCCGGTAGGGGCCGAGGAAGGCGCCGGTCGGGCAGGCGTCCAGGCAGCGGCGGCACTGGCCGCAATGATCCGTCTCCGGCCTGTCCGGGGCGAGGTCGAGCGTGGTGTAGACTTCGCCCAGGAAGAGCCAGGAGCCGTGCGCGCGGGACACGAGGTTGCTGTGCTTGCCCTGCCAGCCGATCCCGGCCTGCTGGGCCAGCGGCTTCTCGGCCACCGGGGCGGTGTCCACGAAGACCTTGAGCGCCATGGCGGATTCACCGCCGGCGAAGCGGTCCACCATCCAGCGGGCCAGGGCCTTCAGGCGCTTCTTCACCACGTCGTGGTAGTCGCGGTGGCGGGCATAGACGCTGACCGTGCCGCGGTCGGGGCGGGACAGGCTGGCGAGCGGGTCGTCCTCCGGCCCGTAGTTCATGCCGAGGCTGACCACCGAGACGGCCTCGGGCCAGAGCGCCCGGGGATGGCTGCGCTGTTCCGCCCGCTCGGCCATCCAGCCCATCTCGCCATGCATCCCGGCCTCCAGGAAGGCGGCGAGGCGCTCGCGCACCTCCGGCCCGAGATGTGCCCGGGCGAAGCCCACCGCGTCGAAGCCCAGCCGCAGGGCTTCGTTCCGGATGGCATCGCGGGCGGCGTCGGGGGCCGGCGGGGCAGCGGCGGGCCGGGATGGGGCGAGGGTGACGGGCATGGTTCCGGCCCTATCTGTCGCCCCCGGCACCGCGCTGCAAGGATGGACGCGGCCCGGCGGGGGAGTCATGCCGGGCGGTGGTGGCTGAAAGGGAGTCCGGACTGATGGAACAGGAATTCGCGGGGCGGCGCGTGGTGGTGATGGGCGGCAGCCGGGGCATCGGGCGTTCCACGGCGCTGCTTTTCGCGGCGCGCGGGGCGGCGGTGTCGATCTGCGCGCGCGGCGCCGGGACGCTGGAGGAGACGCGGCGGGAGATCGCGGCGCTCGGCGGCCCGGCCCATGCCGGGGTGGCGGACCTGTCGCGGGAGGCGGACATCGTCCGCTACATCCCCGAGGCGGCGGCGGCGCTGGGGGGGATCGACGTGCTGGTGAACAACGCCTCGGGCTTCGGCATGTCGGATGACGAGGCGGGCTGGGCGGCTTCGCTGAATGTCGATGTGATGGCGGTGGTGCGGGCGAGCCACGCGGCGCTGCCCTTCCTGGAGGCCTCGCCGCGGGAGAGGGGCGGCGGCAGCATCGTCAACATCGCCTCGATCTCGGCGATGCGGGCCTCGGCGCGCTCGGCGCCCTATGGGGCGGTGAAGGCGGCGGTGATCCACTACACCGGCAGCCAGGGGAAGGTGCTGGCGCGCCGGGGCATCCGCGCGAACTGCGTGGCGCCGGGCTCCATCGAATTCCCCGGCGGGATGTGGGAGCAGCGGCGGCTGGCGGGGGAGAGGCTCTATGCCGACACCCTGGCCACGATCCCCTTCGGCCGGCTGGGCCGCCCGGAGGAGGTGGCCGAGGTGGTCGCCTTCCTGGCCTCGTCGCGGGCGAGCTGGGTGACGGGGCAGTGCATCGTGGTGGATGGCGGCCAGCTCGTCGGCCCGTGAGGACGGGGGCCGAGGCCATGGCCGGGACGGGTGCGAAGCCGCCATGACCCGCTCGCGCGCCCTGCTGCTGCTCTGGCTGGCCGCCGCCATGCTCGGCGCGGGCGCGCTGGCCCTGCTGGTGCCCGGCGGCCCGGG
>NZ_BDLP01000445.1:0-3157 GCF_001950415.1 Roseomonas sp. TAS13 | reverse complement strand
GGGCGAGGCCGATCGTTTCCTTCGCGAGGCCGGGGAAGGCCCGGGCGCGCAGGATGGCGATGGCCTCGCCGCGGTTCGCGGGATCGTCCAGCCAGCGCGCGGCGGCGATCACGGCGGCGGTGCAGGCCACGGATTCCTCGCGCCGCATGGCGACGAATTCCTCGGAGAAGGCCAGCATCTTCTCCGGATGACCGGCCCAGATCTCGCCGCTGCTCAGCACGATGCGGCCGGCACCGCGTGCCGCCGCCTCGCTGCCCCAGGGCTCGCCGGCGCAGAAGCCGTCGATCTCCCCGGTCGCCAGCGCATCGCCGGCCCGGGAGGGCGGCAGCACGCAGAGGTGCAGGTCCCGGTCCGGGTTGAGCCCGCCCAGCGCCACCCAGTGGCGCAGCAGGTAGTTGTGCGAGGAGAAGGGGAAGACCACGGCGAGGCGCGGCGGCGCGGGCAGCGCGCGCACCAGCGCGGCGAAGTCCTGCGGCGTCAGCGGCAGAGCCGGGTCGAGCCGCGCGGCAAGGGCGCCGGACAGGACCAGCCGGTTGCCGTTCAGGCCGAGTCCGGCGCCGATCGCCAGCCGATGCCGCACGCCGCCCAGACCGCAGGCCAGGGCGATGGGCATCGGCCCGAGCAGGTGGGCCGCGTCCAGCCCGCCGAAGGCGATCTTGTCGCGCACCGCGGCCCAGGCTGTCTCGGCGGAAAGCACGACCCGCAGCCCGGCGGCGGCGAACATGCCCAGTTCCTGAGCCACCAGCAGCGGCGCGGCGTCGGTCAGCGGCACGAAGCCCAGCCGGAGCAGGCCGGAGCCCAGTTCGCTCAGCAGCACGGGACGGGGAGGGGCGAGGGTTGCGGCAGACACGCGGATCGGGTCCGGACCCCTGGCGGGGATGGCTGGCGATCCGCCCTTGGACCGCTGTCTCGATCCGGGTTCGCTTGCCGCGCGCATCCTTGAGCGCGGCCCCGGTGGGAATGCTTAAATCATAGCCCTGGAGCGAAGGTCAAAACGAAAAGGATTTTAACAAGGGCATTTTTTTACGACCTTGGGCAAATATGCGCACTAGAAAAGCATTTGACTATGAAAGTGTCAGAATTTCTGCTGCCAGATCGATCAGCCTGATCCGCCTCTCCATCGCCATCCGCCGCAGGCGCTTGTAGGCCTCCGGCTCGCTCAGCTTTGCCTGTTGCATCAGGCGCAGCTTGGCGGCGTCGATCAGCTTGCGTTCTGCGAGGCTGGCCCGCGCCTCCTCCAACTCCCGCCGCAGGGCCTGGTGCGCGCGGAAACGCAGGATGGCGACCTCGATGACCGGGCGGACGCGCTCCGGCGACAGGCCCTCCACCACATAGGCAGCCACCCCGGCCTCCAGTGCCGCCTGGATCTGGTCGGTGTCGCCACGTGCGGCGAAGACCACCACCGGGCGCGGCTCGTCCCGGTGCAGCGCGCCCATGCTTTCCAGCGCATCGCGCGAGGGGTCGTCGAGCGCGCAAACGATGACGTCGGCGCCGCTCTCCCGCACGCGGCGGGTGAGCTGCGTCGCATCCGGCGCCACCGCGACCACCGTGCAGCCGGCGGCGGTCAGCCCGGCGCTGACCGTGGCCGCGCGGTCCTCTTCGTCATCCACCAGCAGCACGCGCAAGCGGGGCTCCTGCTTATCCCGGCTGTGCCGTTCCAGTTATTGTGCGCTGCAACGACAAGCAAGGAAGGTGCCGCGCCCCGACCCAGGCAGGCGGCGCAGCCCGTGCCGCGAAGCGAGGCGGGGTTGGGTCAGGAACCCAGGAAACTGGCGCCGAAAGCGGCACCCTGCTCCACCAACGCGGCGGCCTCCCGCGCCAGTGCCACGCCCAGCACACCGGCCGGGATGGAAAGGGCGAGCTGCCGCGTCCGCCATTGCACCAGCACCGCCAGCGCCGCGCCACCCAGGCCGGCGGGCCCCTGCAGCCAGAGCGCGGGCGCGACATAGGCGACGAACAGCGGGCCGGGCAGTTCCCGCAGCATGGTTTCCACGAAGGGCGGCAGGCGGAAGGCCTGGCGCAGGATATGGCCACCGATCCGGCACAGGAAGGTGACCAGGCCCATGCCCAGCACGGCGATCAGCACGTCGCCGCGCAGCAGCCAGGGGGAGTGGGTCATGGCGCGGCCCCGGGCTGGATGTTCCGGCGGCGCGTGGCCAGCCAGGCGGCCAGGAACGCCCCGCCCAGGGCGCCGGACAGCAGCGGCAAGGGCGTCGGCATGCCGAGCAGGAAGAGGCCCAGCGACAGGATGGCGGCCAGCAGCCAGGGCAGCAGGTCTCGCCCGAAGCCGCGCCAGAGCGGCACCAGCAGCGAGATGAAGGCGGAAACGGAGGCGAAGTAGAGCGCATGGCCGGGCGGCAGCACCACGGCGCTGCCCAGCATGTGCCCGCCCACGCAGAAGACGATCCAGCCGACCCAGGTGACGAGGCCGAGGCCGAGCAGAAAGCCCGCATCGACCCGCCCCGCCCGCTCCTCGGTGACGGAGAAGGCCAGGGCATGGTCGGTGACGGTCGCCAACGTGCCCCAGACGCGCCAGCCGCGCAGCCGCACGAACCAGTGCGACAGGGAGGCCGTGATCGGCAGGAAGCGCAGGTTCACCACCAGCGCCGCCACGATGGTCGCCACCACCGGCACCGGATCGGCCCAGAGCTCCAGCGCCAGGAGCTGCGAGGCGCCGGCGAAGACCGTGGCGCCCATCAGCCCGGTTTCCAGCAGCGACAGGCCGTGCGCCTGGGAGATCACGCCGATCACCATGGCGAAGGGCAGGTAGCCGATCAGCAGCGGCAGGGCGGTGCGGGCCCCACGGCGGAGGCCCTCGCGGGTGAAGGGCTCGCGGGGCGATGCGGGGCCCGTCGGTTCCGTCATGCCCATCTCAGTCGCGGCGCGCGGCGAGGAGGCGTTCGGTGGCCTCCTCGGGGGAAAGGTCCAGGGCGCGCTCGGCGATGTCGCGGGGGAAGCCGGCCCGGGCCAGGGCGCCCAGCGCCTTCAGCCGCGCCGCCTCGTCCGCCGGCTCCTCCGCCGCGCCGGGGGCGAAGGGGCCCTGCCGGCGGCGGCGCAGATGCGCCAGGGCGGCGTCGAGCTCGTCGGTGGCGCTGTCCTCCAGCGCCGCGCCCGCGGTTTCCGCCGCCACGCCCTTGCCCGCCAGATGCGCCGCCAC
>NZ_BDLP01000444.1:0-3162 GCF_001950415.1 Roseomonas sp. TAS13 | reverse complement strand
TCGCCTTACGGTGGAGCTGTGCGTAGATGTGATCAAGAGACAGGCTCGGCCGCGAGCAGAGCCAGGCTGTGCGCCAGGGCGTCTTCGCCCGGATGCAGGTCGTTCACCAGCAGCAGCCCGTCGCAGAGCTCCTGCCAGCGCGACAGGTCCGGGGTGAAGCCGTGCGGGTTGCCGTGCAGCAGCAGCAGCAGCGGCCCGCGCCGGCGCAGTTCGGCCAGCAGCGCCCGCTCCGCCGCGCCGCGCAGGTGGTCGAGGGTCGTCCCCTTCTCGATCACCACCAGGGTCAAGCCGGAACCGGCATCCTCCAGCAGGCCGGGCGGCAGCCAGGCGAGATCGGCGCCGTAGCGCGCGCCCTTGCCCCGGCGCATCCGCGTCGGCGCGGTGGCGATCGCATGCGCCACCTCCCCGCCCCGGATGAACTCCACCCGAACCTCCTCCCCCGGCAGGTTCGGCGCCCGGCCGTTCAGGGCGAAGCCGGAATAGGCATCGCCATAGGCCCGGTTCTTGTTGTGCAGGCCGGTCTGCAACCGGTCCGGCAGGGTCTCGCCCAGCAGCTCGCCGTCGAGCAGCACGCGGATCGCCTCCATGCGAGGGCGGGACAGGACATGGCCCTCCACCTCCAGCACGCCGTATTCGTCGAGGGCGACGCGCTTGAGCTCGGCCAGGACCGGCAGGCTGGTCGGGTCCTCGCCCTGCGCGAGATGCGGCTCCACCGCCCCCGGCGCGGCCTTCTCCCACTTCGCCGGCAGGGCCTGCACCGCGACGCCGGCGCGGCTGTAGCCGACCAGGGTGAAGGCGCCCGCCGCCTCCAGCATCCAGCTTTCCTCGGGGCCGAGATGGGCGCTGAAGCCCGGCGTCTGCTGCGGGAAGCCTTCCAGCTTGCCCATGACGTCCGGGCGCGCCCGGCCGCCCTGCATCCAGACCCGGCGCGGCCCGGCGAAGCCTTCCAGCAGGAAGGGAACCGGCGCCCCGGCGGCCCAGCCATGCACCAGGCTGCTGCCGGCTTCGCGCAGGAACTTCATGCCGCCGCTGCGCCACCAGCTCGGCGGCTTGGCCGGCCGTGCCTTGGCCAGCTCCACCAGGTCATAGACCCGCGTGGCATGGTCCAGCACCTCGCCCGAGGCGGAAAGCACCACGGCGCTGACCTGCACCGCATGGCCCATGGCGACATGCGGGCGGACCAGCCCGAAGCCGCACTCCTCCGTGCCGATCCAGGGATTCTCCTTGAGCACGTCCTTGCGCACCATGCCGCGCACCGCCTCGCCGAGCAGCTCGCCATCCGCGCGCAGCACCACGCGCGCATCGGGCGGCGCGGCGGCCCAACCCTTGATCTCCAGCAGCCAGCCCGGATGCATCACCGCCGCGCCCAGGTTGAGGCGCTTGGGCTCCGGCCGCTTCGGCAGCTTCGCGGGGGTGGAAAGCTGCGGCTTCGGCGGCAGCGGCCTGGCCAGGAAGCGCTCCAGCTCCGCCAGCGCCGCTTGGCCGCAGCGCTCGACGGAGGAGACCGCCTCCACCACCTGCGGCAGGTACGCCCAGTCCTCGGGCGAGGATTTCATCACCCGCAGCACGCCCTCGCGCAGCTTCGCCACGTCGCCGACCGGCGCGGTGATCAGCGCGTCGCCGCAGACCTCCTTCACCACGTCCAGGTCGTAGCAGACGCAAGGCGTGCCCACGGTCAGCGCCTCGATCGGCGGCAGGCCATAGCCCTCGAACCAGGAGGGGTAGAGCAGCATCCGGGCGCGGCGCAGCTCGACGAATTTCTGCGTGTCGCTGGCCAGCGGATGCACCTCGACCTCGACGCCATAGCGGCGCGCCACCGGCACCAGCGCGTCGCGATAGGCCTCGTCCAGCTTCGGGCTGCCGACGATCAGCGACAGCGTCCAGCCGCGCATCTCCTCGCAGAGCACGTCGATCAGGTCGCCCGCGCCCTTGTGCGGGTCGCGCGGCCGCACGAAGCTCAGGATGCGCTTCTCGCGGTACTGCACCGCCGCCCGCGCCGCCGCGTCGAGGTTGATCGGCTGGTGCCAGTGGCCGAATTCCAGCCGCTCGTCATCGTACCAGAGGCGCGCGTACTTCTCGGATTCGCGGGAATTGCTGAGGATCAGCACGCCGTTCTCGGCGACATCCTCGGTGGCCAGCTTCCATTCGCGCCACAGCACCTCGTCGCGCGGCACCGGCACGGCGGCGTTGAACCAGTTCGGCGTCTCGAAGTTGAAGATGCACATCCGCGCCCCGCGCCGCTGCGCGAAGCCGCGCGCGCCGACATAGACCATGCGGTCCAGCGACTGCGTCGGGATCAGCACCACCACGTCGAAGCGCCCTTCCGGCAGCGCCGTCAGGAAGTCCTTGGTGACATGGATGCCGATCCGGCCCGGCCGCCCGAAGGCGTGCAGGTCCTCGTGAAAGACGGGGACGTGGTTGGTGACGAAGGCCACGTCGGCCCCGGCGCGGGCGAGGCACTGCGCCAGCACATAGGCCGCGAGCCGGCCGCCGCCGTAGTTGCCGGGCGCGTTGGTGACAAAGATCGCGACCCGCATCAGGCGGCCCTCCTCCGATCGCGTGCGAAGACCCGGATGCCCTCCGCCTCCAGCCGACGGAGCGCGGGGGCCAGGGCGGCCTCCTCGGCCGGCGGGATGGCCAGGCGCAGCGAGACGCAGCCGGCATGCAGCACGAAGGCCAGCAGCGGCAGCAGCCGGGAGGGCGCGGCCGGCGTTCCGGCGAACAGGGGAGCGGCCAGTTCCGCCCCGTAGCCGATCGTCGCCCCCATGCCCCTTGCCGGCGGCCGGCCCCAGAAGGCGGGCGCCCGCGCATCGAACAGGCTGGCGAGGCGTCCCCGGCGCGGATCGCCGGCCCAGCCGAGTTCCACAACATCCGCCTCCAGCCCCGCCTCGCCGCCGGCGAGGAGCACCAGGTCCTCCTCGCTGGGCGAGGGGCGGTAGACGGCGGCGTCGGCCAGCAGCGCGATCCCGCCCGCCCGGATGCCGCGCAGCGCCGCCAGGGCGCGCCGGTCGGCGGTCGAGGGACCCGGCAGCAGCGGAACGGCTTCCAGGCCCCATTCCTCGACAATGGCGCCGAGCGCTTCCCCCTCCGCGCCGACGGCCGGCACCAGAAGGCGCTCCACACCGTCGCGCATGGCGCGGGCCAGGCTGTCTCTTGATCACA